>JAFRMM010000071.1 GCA_017430675.1 Prevotella sp. | reverse complement strand
GGGCATGACGACCCACGATGAACTCACTGACCATACCGGGGATGTCCAGCAACAGCACACAGGCGAAATAGACAAGGATAAAAGCGGCTCCACCGTTCTGACCCGTCATGAACGGGAAGCGCCAGATATTACCAAGCCCCACCGCTGAGCCTGCCGTAGCCAGTACGATGGCCAGCCTGCTGCCGAAGACACCTCTTTTCTCCATTTACAATAAGCCGAACTGATGCAGGAAGATGAACAAAATACAGATGGGACAGACGTACTTCACCAGGAAGATGTAGAAATGGAACAGTGTCCCGTTGCGTAACGTTCCCCAGTTGGTGAACTCATCCCGCACGATCTTATGTGGTACGAACCAGCCGATGAAGATACAGGTCAGGAAGCCCACGATGGGCAGGAACAACTGTCCAGTGACGAAGTCGAAGAGGTCGAAGACCGTCTTGCTAAACAACTGTATCTCCTTGCCGACTCCCAATGACAGCGAACAGATGGTTCCTACTATGATACACGATATTGTCACGATCAGGGCTGCCTTCTTACGCGTGATCCGCATTTCCTCCTGCAAGAAAGCCGTACTCACTTCATGCAAGGACATCAAGGAGGTCAGAGCCGCCATCGAGAGCAGCGCATAGAACAAGATCGAAATCACATAACCCAGACCCGCGATACTACCAAAAGCCTGTTGGAACACATTCGGCAGGGTGATGAAGATCAGCGAAGGACCACTGTCTGGACTAACACCCACGGAAAAGGCTGCAGGGAAGATCACCAGTCCTGCCAGCAGCGCTACCAGGAAATCGATGACCCCGATCTGTACGGCAGAACTCGTCAGGTTAGTCTGTTTGGAGAAGTAACTGGCATAGGTGCAGATGCAGCCCATGGCGATGCTGAGCGAGTAGAACGACTGTCCCAGAGCCCCTAAGAACACATCACTCGTAATCTTCGAGAAGTCGGGCTTAAACAGGAACTCGATACCCTTGTCAGCATTCGGCAGCATACACGAGGCCACCACGATAATCAGCAATAATATAAATAAGGTGGGCATCATCAGTTTCGAGGCCTTCTCAATACCATCGCGCACACCGTTCTCAATGATCAGATAGGTAGCCAACAGGATCAGGAACGTCCAGAACACCGGCTTCACAGGATCTTCCGAGAACGTCGTAAAGTAATTGGTGATATAGTCGGGATCACCCTGTAATTGTCCGAGCAGCGAGGCCCAGACATATTCCAGGCACCAGCCCGACACTACGGCATAATAGCCGGAGATCAGGAAACCCGTCAGCACACCCATATAACCGATGAGTGACCACATGGAACCGCCTGACAGTTTCTTGAAGGCACGCGCCGTGTTCGCCTGACCATGACGTCCGATGATGAACTCACTGATCATACAGGGGATGCCCAGTACCAACACACAGAACACATAGATCATGATAAAGACAGCACCGCCATTCTGTCCTGTCATATAAGGGAAGCGCCAGATATTACCCAAGCCGACAGCAGAGCCCGCCGTCGCCAGGATCACACCCAGTTTACTACCAAAATTTGCCCTCTCCAGTGATGCCATACATTTATTTCTTTATTTCCGTTTGCAAAAGTACAAAATTATTCTTACTTTTGCAGCCAAATTGAAAGTAATTATGAGTTTTCTTTCGCAAATCATTAGGAAATATCCCTTTTCGTGCGTTTGCATCGCCCTGATATGGATCCTATCGTTAGTCCCGTTTTTTCCCGAGACACCCCTCGATGATATTGACTTTATCGACAAATGGGTGCACATCGTCATGTACGGAGGAACATTCACTGTCCTGTGGATAGAGTATGCATGTAAACACAACTCTGCTGACTACGAAAAGTTGTTTTTCTGGGCTTTTCTGGTTCCTATCGTCATGGGCGGTATCCTCGAACTGTTACAGGAATACTGCACAGGAGGTTGTCGGAACGGCGACTGGCTCGACTTCGCAGCCAATTCTACTGGTGTGACACTCGCTGCTATGATTGGTCTGCTGATTCTGCGTTTCCGCCCCAGGTCTTAAAGGGATGCTTGGTCAGGTGAGCGTTATAATAGCGACGGTCACCTGTAACCTCCTCGCCAATGAAGTCAGGCTTCACATAAGATTCATCTTCCGATCCCAATTCCACCTCGGCCATCACCAGTCCTTCGTTGTCGCCATAGAACTCATCGACCTCGAAGGTGTGGTTGCCACTCTTCACCAGATAGCGCGTCTTGTCGATCATGCCTGGCTCACAGAGTTGCATCAGGTGCTCCGCCTCGTCGAGCGTAATCTCCTTCTCGAACTCATAGCGACTGAGGCCCTTGACATCCGAAGGTCCCTTGATCGTGAGATATCCGCGGCTGTCACGGATCCGTACCCTGACGGTACGGCCGTGACCACTGCAGATATAACCTTGTCTGATACGGCTGCTGGAGAATGCCTCCTGCCTGTAATCATCGTTACGGACAAGGAACTTACGCTCTATCTCCAGACCGCTCATTATGAGACGATGAAAATAGAGTAGATAACAAACAGGACGGCCAGTACAACCAGTACACCGAAGATCCATTCCAATACTTTCTTACCACTGTCTTCCTGTTTCTTCTCATAAGCAGCCCTTTTCTTGGTGCTCTTTGATGCTTTTGCAATCTGTGCCATAATGTTAATATTTAATGATTAATACTCTTCGTCGTTCACTGGGAATTCCATCAGATAAGCCTTGATGAAGCCATCGATCTTGCCGTCCATGACGGCATCGACATCCGTGGTCTGATAGTTGGTGCGATGGTCCTTCACACGACGGTCATCGAAGACGTACGAACGGATCTGACTGCCCCACTCGATCTTCTTCTTGCCGGCCTCGATCTTCGCCTGTGCCTCCAGACGCTTCTTCATGGCACGGTCGTAGAGTTGCGACTTGAGCAGCGTCATGGCGCGCTCCTTGTTCTTCGGCTGGTCACGGGTCTCCGTGTTCTCAATGAGGATCTCCTCTTCCTCGCCCGTATCGGGATCAGTGTACCAATAGCGCAGACGGACACCCGACTCCACCTTGTTCACGTTCTGTCCACCGGCACCTGACGAGCGGAAGGTATCCCAAGAGAGTTTGGCAGGATCGACATACACCTCGATGGTATCATCGACGAGCGGCGAGACAAATACCGAGGCAAAGGACGTCATGCGCTTACCCTGGGCATTGAAGGGCGACACACGCACCAGACGGTGCACACCGTTCTCGCTCTTCAGATAGCCGTAGGCATATTCGCCACCCTCGATCTGCATGGTCACGCTCTTGATACCCGCATCGTCGCCTTCCAACAGGTTCGACACCGTCACCTTATGACCATGAGCCTCGGCCCAGCGCATATACATACGCATCAGCATCTGTGCCCAGTCCTGAGCCTCCGTACCACCCGCACCACTATTGATCTTCAGCACGGCATCCATCGGATCCTCCTTCTGACGGAGCATATTCATCAGTTCCAGGTCTTCGATGGCCTTGACAGCCTTGGCGTAGTCGTCATCGACCTCTTCCTCCGTCACCATATCCTCCTTGTAGAAGTCAAAGGCCAGTTGCAGTTCGTCGGCCATCGTACGCACCTCACTATAGCCGTCGAGCCACTTCTTGATGCCCTTTACCTTCTTCATCTGCTCCTCAGCCCTTTTGCGGTCTTCCCAGAAATCTGGCGCCTGAGTACGAAGATCCTCCTCCTCGTACTCCATCTTCTTCTTATCTATTTCGAGGTACCGATACAGGGCATCAGCACGCTCTAAGACATCCTTCAGTTGATCTTGGGTAATCATCTATAAACTATAAACCATAAACTATATACTACTCCGCGTACATCGTATCGATCTCCTTGCGGTAGTTCTCATTGAGCACCCGACGCTTGATCTTCAGCGTGTTCGTCAGTTCACCTTTTTCCATCGAGAAATGGTGGGGTAATAACGTAAACCGCTTGATCTGCTCATAGTGGGCCAACTGCTGTTGTAGGGTATCGATGCGCTCCTTCATCATCTCATTAATCGTCGGATCGGCACAGAGTTGCTCACGGTTCTCAAACGGGATCTTGTGTTCACGGGCGTACTCCTCCAACAGCGGATAGACGGGGATGATCAGTGCCGACACGAACTTACGCTGGTCTGCGATGATGCATATCTGGTCGATATACTTATCCACCAACAGTTTCGACTCAATCATCTGCGGCGCAATATACTTGCCGTTCGAGGTCTTGTACAGATCCTTGAGCCGCTCCTTCAGGAACAGTTCGCCGTCCTTCAGGAACCCAGAGTCACCAGTGCGGAAATAGCCATCCTCCGTGAAGGCGGCCTTCGTCAAATCCTCACGGTTATAGTAGCCCTTCGTAATCGTCGGACCCTTCAGC
>JAFRMM010000070.1 GCA_017430675.1 Prevotella sp. | reverse complement strand
TGGGCAAGACGCGTATCATCGCTGAGACAGGAGCCGGACAGCATGGTGTGGCCACGGCGACGGTCTGCGCCCTGATGAACATGAAGTGTGAGGTGTTCATGGGAGCCACCGATGTGGAGCGTCAGCACACCAATGTGGAACGCATGAAGATGTTGGGGGCCGAGGTGCATCCCGTCCGCACTGGTAATATGACGCTATCAGACGCTTGCTCTGAGGCCATTCGCGACTGGTGCTGTCATCCTGCAGACACCTTCTATATCGTAGGTTCGACGATGGGACCTCACCCCTACCCTGACCTCGTGGCCCGTATGCAGAGCATCATCTCCGAGGAGATCAAATGGCAACTTGAGGAAAAAATCGGCCGTGACTATCCTGACTATCTTATCGCCTGTATCGGTGGTGGTTCTAATGCCGCCGGCACCATCTACCACTATGTCGATGACGAGCGTGTAAAAATCGTGCTGGCAGAGGCAGGCGGACACGGTTGGCAGACGGATTATACCGCTGCCACCATCCATAAGGGTTCGACGGGAATCCTGCACGGTGCCAAGATGCTCGTGATGCAGAATGAAGATGGACAAATCCAGGAGGCCTTCACCATCTCGGCTGGCCTCGACTACCCTGGTGTGGGACCCATGCACTGTAACATGGCGAAGAAAGGTCGTACGCAGGTGCTCTCCATCAACGACGACGAGGCCATCTATGGCGGCTACGAACTGACGCGTATGGAGGGTATCATCCCTGCCATCGAGAGTGCCCACGCCATTGCAGCCCTCAAGAAACTATCCTTCAAGCCCGATGACGTGGTGGTGCTCACCGTCAGCGGCCGTGGTGACAAGGACGTAGAGACCTATCTAAAGAACAAACAAATGGCTAAGGAATATGGAAACTTTTAAATATACCACATCATCGAAGACGATCCTCGCGGATCTCTATACCCCCGTGGGGGTGTATATGCGCCTGAGGGATATCTATCCGCAGAGTGCACTGATGGAGAGTTCCGATTATCACGAGAAGGACAACTCGCGTTCGTTTATCGGCATCAACCCCATCGCCAGTGTCGCCATCGGACATGGTGAGGCTACCGTCACCTTCCCCAATGGGAAGACAGAGCATCACGCAGTGAACAAGACCTACCGTTCTGACAAGGCCATCCATGCCCTGATAGACTGTATTCAGGTGGAGGGTGACTACAAGGAGTTCTGTGGTCTCTACGGCTATACCTCGTTCAATGCCGTGCGCTATTTCGAGGACATCGCTGTGAAGGACGAGACACAGGAACGCAACGATGCGCCTGACATGCTTTATATCCTATATAAAGATGTGATCGTGTTCGACCACTTTAACAATACGCTGACCATCGTGACACTGGGCGACGAAACGGAACTCGACACCATCTACAAGCAGATGAACAAAGCCAACGTGCAGGCCTATGACTTCCACCCCGTGGGTGAGACAACCTCACCTCTGACAGACGAGGAGCACAAGGCCAATATCCGTAAGGGCATCAAGCACTGTCTGCGTGGTGACGTGTTCCAGATTGTGCTTTCACGCCGTTTTATCCAGAAGTACGAGGGCGACGACTTCAAACTGTATCGTGCCCTGCGCAGCATCAACCCCTCGCCCTACCTGTTCTACTTCGACTTCGGCGGTTTCCGTATCTTCGGATCGTCACCAGAGACGCACTGCCGCATTGAGCGGGCTAACGCCCTAAATGACAAAGGAGAAATGATAAATGATAAATATATCGCATTTATTGATCCAATCGCAGGTACGACCAAACGTACGGGTGATGCCGAGGCAGACCGTCAGGGTGCAGAATACCTGAGGAATGATCCCAAGGAGAATGCCGAGCACGTGATGCTGGTGGATCTCGCCCGCAACGACCTGAGCCGCAACTGCCATGGTGTCAAGGTCGATTTCTATAAAGACCTGCAATACTACTCGCACGTGATTCATCTGGTGAGCCGTGTATCTGGTGAACTTGATGAGGGTGCTGATCCCATCAAGGCGTTTATCGACACCTTCCCTGCTGGTACGCTCTCTGGTGCCCCCAAGGTGCGCGCCATGCAACTGATCTCTGAGTACGAGCCACACAACCGTGGTGCTTACGGCGGTTGTATCGGCTATATTGGTCTCAACGGTTCCCTGAACCAGGCCATCACCATCCGTACCTTCGTATCGCGTAATGGCGAACTCTGGTTCCAGGCTGGTGGTGGTATCGTGGCCAAGAGCAACGAGGAATACGAGTTGCAGGAAGTGAACAATAAACTGGGTGCGCTGCGTCGCGCCATATTAATGGCTGAAAAAATGTAAGGTTATGAAGATCGTCATCATCGATAATTACGACTCGTTTACCTATAATCTGAGTCATTTGGTGAAGGAACTGGGCGCTGAGGTAACAGTGTATCGTAACGACCAGTTCGAACTGCCACAGTTGGAGCAGTTCAGCAAGATCATCCTCTCCCCTGGCCCTGGCATTCCCTCGGAGGCAGGTCTGCTGCTCGATGTCATCCGTACCTACGCTGGCAAGAAGCCCATCGTGGGTGTCTGCTTAGGTCATCAGGCCATCGGCGAGGTGTTTGGCGGCAAGTTGGAGAACCTCAGTGATGTCTTCCACGGTGTCGCCACGGAGGGTACGCAGTTCGGCAACGATGAGATATTCTCTGGTCTGCCAAGTCGCATCACGATGGGACGCTACCACTCGTGGGTGGTGTCGAAAGAGAACTTCCCGGACTGTCTGGAGATCACCGCTGAGAGTGACGAAGGACAGATCATGGCCCTCAAGCACAAGACACTCAACATCCGTGGCATCCAGTTCCACCCCGAGAGCGTGCTCACCCCCGACGGTCGCAAGATGCTACAGAACTGGCTGTTCCTTTAAATTGCAAATAGTAAATTGTCAAATAGTATAATAATATGGCACAGACAATGAAAAACATCCTGAACAGGATGCTGAACCACGAGGAACTGTCTCGTGAAGAAATGAAGAATATTCTGATTGGTATCACGCAGAGCGAGTACCCCAACGAACAGATCACCGCCCTGCTCACGGCCCTGCAGATGCGTGGTGTGACGGTGGATGAACTGCTCGGTTTCCGTGATGGTATCTTAGAGACGGGTGTGCCCGCCATCCTCGAAGCAGATCGTTACATCGACGTGGTAGGTACAGGTGGCGACCGCAAGAACACCTTTAATATCTCTACCACCTCCTGTTTCGTGATCGCTGGTGCTGGCTATAAGGTGGCCAAGCACGGCAACTATGCTGCCACCTCTGTATCTGGTGCCTCGAACGTGATTGCCCATCACGGCATCAAGTTCACGGATGACATCGACAAACTGAACCGCAGTCTTAACGAGGCAGGCATCGTCTATCTCCACGCCCAACTCTTCGCCAAGGCCATGAAGTTCGTGGGTCCCATCAGAAAAGCCCTGCAGTTCCCCACTATCTTTAACCTCTTAGGCCCACTGGTCAATCCGAGCCAGCCCCAGTGCCAACTCCTCGGTGTCGCCAATCTCGACCAGATGCGCCTCTACCATCAGGTGTATCAGAAGATCGGTATCGACTACGGTATTGTGAACTCCATCGACGGCTACGACGAGATCTCGCTGACAGACGACTTCAAGGTGACCACCAAGAACTACGAGCGTATCTTCAAACCCAGTGACCTCGGCTTCGAGATTGCCAAACCCGAGGAACTCGTGGGTGGTGCTACGGAGGAAGAGGCTGCACAGATCTTCGACAGTGTGCTCGAGAACCGTGCCCTGCCTGCCCAGAAGAACATCGTGCTGGCCAATGCTGCCTTTGGTATTCAGGTGCTCGAGAAGGGTGAGAAGACCATCGAGGAGTGCATCGCCATTGCCCGCGAGAGCATCGACAGCGGCAAAGCCCTCGCTACCTTCAAGAAATTCGTTGAACTAAATAGTTAAACCGTTATGGCAGATATCTTAGAAAAGATCGTTGCTTACAAGAAACTGGAAGTGGAGCGCTACAAGAAGGAACTCTCACAGGAGACCCTGATGAGTCGCGTGGAATCCTTCGACAAAGGCCGCACAGAATCCATGAAGGCGGCACTCCTTGGTTCGAACACGGGCATCATCGCCGAGTTCAAGCGGAAGTCACCGTCAAAGGGGTGGATCAATAAGGAGGCCTCAGCCAGTATCGTTCCGCGCAGTTACCAGGATCACGGTGCCGCCGCCCTGAGCATCCTCACGGATACGAACTTCTTCGGAGGCAGTGGTGTCTATATCAGGAGTGCCCGGCTGTCGAAGGTCAACATCCCCATCCTGTATAAGAACTTCATCATCGACGACTACCAGATCTATCAGGCCCGTCTCACCGGTGCCTCTGCCATCCTGCTGATCGCCGCCTGTCTGACCAAAGAGCAGTGCAGCGACTATATCGCCAAGGCTCATGAGATCGGACTGGAGGTACTGCTGGAGATGCACTCGGAGGCAGATACGGAGTACGCCGAACTGGGACCGGACATGTATGGTGTCAACAACCGTAACCTCGGTACCTTCGAGACGGATGTCAACAACTCGTTGCAACTGCTCTCACGACTGCCCGCCGATGGTGTCAAGGTCAGCGAGAGCGGCATCTCCGACCCCTCCGTCGTCAAGCAACTGAGGGATTACGGTTATCGTGGTTTCCTGATTGGTGAGAACTTCATGAAGGAGTCCGACCCTGGGGTGGCTCTCGCAAACTTCATTGCCCAGATAGGATGATGATTAAGGTGTGTGGCATGCGCGAGGCCGATAACATACGCGAGGTAGCAAGGCTGGGGATCGACCTGATGGGGTTCATCTTCTGGCCCAAGTCCAAGCGTTATGTGGCTGAGCCTCCTCAGTATCTGCCATCGCAGGTCAAGAAGGTGGGCGTGTTCGTGGATGCCAGTCTCGACGATATCCGCCAGCACATCCAGGACTACCAACTCGACATCATCCAACTCCACGGCCATGAGTCGCCCGAAGATGCCCATGCCCTGAAGCCCGCCGTCATCATCAAGGCCTTTAACATTGCCACAGTGGAAGACCTCGCACAGACCAAAGCCTACGAGGGTATCGTGGATTATTTTCTTTTCGACACAAAGGCCCAGTTGCCTGGGGGAACAGGCGAACAGTTCGACTGGAGCGTCCTCTCCCACTACGAGGGCACCACACCGTTTATCCTCAGCGGCGGCATCGGCCCAGATGATGCAGAACGCGTCAAGGCATTCCATCACCCACGCTGCATAGGCATCGATCTCAACTCCCGCTTCGAGACTGCGCCAGGCCTCAAAGATGTCAACAAACTCAGGGAATTCTTGGAAAAGGTAAAAAGGTAAAAATAAAAAGGTAAAGATATGAACAAGATTAATCAGTTATTTGCAAATAATAAGGAGAAGAAACTCCTGTCGCTCTACTTCTGTGCTGGTTGTCCGACACTTGAGGGCACAGGCGACGTCATCAAGACCATGGAGCGTCGCGGTATTGCCATGATCGAAGTGGGTATCCCCTTCAGTGATCCCTTGGCCGACGGTCCCGTCATCCAGAGTGCTGCCACTCAGGCCCTGAAGAACGGCATGAACCTCAAGACGCTCTTCGCCCAACTCCGTGAAATCAAGGACGAGGTACAGATTCCCCTGGTGCTGATGGGTTACCTGAACCCCATCCTGCACTACGGCATCGAGGCCTTCTGTCAGAGTTGCGTAGAGAGCGGTGTCAGCGGCATGATCATCCCTGACCTGCCATTCAAGGACTATCAGGACATCGTGAAACCCATCGCCGACAAGTACGACCTGCGTGTCATCATGCTCATCACGCCGGAGACCAGCGAAGAGCGCATCCGCTTCATCGACGACAATACCGACGGTTTCATCTATATGGTCTCCTCTGCCGCCATCACGGGTGCCCAGAAGAGTTTCGATGATGCCAAGCAGGCATACTTCCGTCGCATCAATGCCATGAACCTGCGCAATCCCCGCATGATCGGCTTCGGCATCAGCAACAAGCAGACCCTCGAGGCTGCTCAGGACAATGCCGCTGGAGCCATCATCGGCTCGAAGTTCGTCACCCTGCTCAACGAGAGCCAGAACGCCGACGAAGCCCTCGACAAACTCTTCACCGCCCTCGAGAGATAAATGACGATGAGAGAAAACATAAACATTTTTGTCATGATGCTGTGCGCCGTGCTGACCCTTGCGGGCTGCACGAAGTACGACCGCAGCGAGGAGGCAAAGGCGCTGAGCGAAGAAATCATCAACAAGGGATCAACCAATGTTGAACAGGCTTTGGCGCGGGTGGACAGTGCTGAAGAGGCTGGCGTTTTCACAGCGGTACGGGCCAACTTCGTCAAGTCCGTCATCTGTGTGAATGCCGACCGGCGGCGGATGGCGGCCTACTACGCCGAGAAAACCATTGCAGCAGAGGCGGGCCATTCCATTATCACATCTGACGACAGCATTCTCCATTGCAAGGCTCGCTGGATTCTAGGCAACGGCGCATACGCTAATGGCGAGTACGGGAAATCGCTCGCGCTGGCCAAGGAAATCCTTGACTTCTTGGGTGACGGCACGACGCCAAAGGATATAGAGATGAAGTGCAGGGCGCTGACGCAGATGGCAAATTGTGAGAACGATTTGGGTCATATAGCGGAATCCGAGCACCTGTTCCTGCAATGCATCGACATCATGATGGAAAGTACGCAGCATGCCACCAGTTTTAGTGAAATAGATCCGCTCATCTACACGTTGCTTTCACTCAACGACTTGTATATTGACAACAAGATGCCGGAGAAAGCACTGCCCCTGATGGCGAAAATGGATACGGCCTTGAATCGTCTGATATGCTGTCCCAACACTCCCGACTGGGAAAAAAAGCAGCGTCGAAACAATGTGACCATCAGCAAGGCAATGGTCTATGCGGCCAACGGACAGCACGAGCAGGCCGAGGCTCTTCATCGTGAATATCAGCAGTTCCAAAGTCTTGACGAGATTGACAAGGCAGCCGAAGGTCTCTATCTGACGATGATGGGGCGTTACGACGAGGCCGTCCGCTTGTTTGACGAAACCGACTCCATCATGCGCTCCCGTGGCGAACCCGTCATCGACCTCTACGTCAAGACCCTGTTCAACTACAAGTACGATGCCTTGCAGAAGGCGGGGCGCACGGCGGAGGCTCTGGCACTGGGCGACCGCATACGGCAGTTGACCGACTCCATCCGTCAGCAGGAACGGCAGGCAGACGTGGAGCAGTTGCAGGAAATCAAGCAACAGGAAGAGGAAATCATCCGTAAGCAGCAGACGCTGACCGTTCACCGCATCGTCCTCGCAGCCATCGTCCTGCTGCTGTTGATGGCTATCTACATCATCTGGCGCATCCACCGCTACAACCGCCAGTTGGCCGAGAAGAACCGCAGCCTCTACGAGCAGATGCTGCAGCGCCAACAGGCCGAAGCCGAGGAACGGCGACAGTTGGAGGCACAGCCTGAAGAAAAGCTGACGCAAAACCAACTACTCTACCGTCGTCTGTGCGAACTGGTGAAAAATCCCGATGTATATACTGACCCCGACACCAACCACGAGACGCTGGCCCGACTGCTTGGTACCAACTATCAGTACGTCTATGCCGCCTTGCGCGAGTGTGC
>JAFRMM010000069.1 GCA_017430675.1 Prevotella sp. | reverse complement strand
GTTACTGAGAAATATATAACTCAGCGACCGCCAAGTGAAGATTTCAGGAAGAATTTCCCTTCACTAATCTTCAAAAAGTAAAAATCCACACTCCACACCCACACTTTTCCACACCTCAAAAGGGTGTGGAATTTTTGTATTATACTGATATTCAACGCATTTTATCTTAATCTAAAATCCACATTCTCCATAATCCCAATATCAAGAAAAACACCGAAATTTGCAAAAAATTTCAAGAAATAAATAAAAATAATTGGATTATGGAGAACATGGGGATTGGCACGAGGTGAAGATATGTCGCTGATGACACCAGAAGAGAGGAAGATGCATCGTAAGAAGAGCAAACGCCAGTTGGAGAAGGAAAGGCTGGAGGCTCTGAAAAAGGCAGAGGAGGCTGAACAGAAATCAAAAAGTGCAACTGAAAAGTACGTTGCAATTCAAGAAAAACTCCAACGGGCAGGACAAACACAATCTTTGGTTGAAGATGACATCCAGGAAGGACGTAAACAGGTGGCTAAAATGGCGATACAAGTTGAAACTGCCCGCAAGGATCTAAACGATTTCAAACAAGAAAAGGATAAAGTTCAAAAGGAGAAGGCTGTATTGGAGCAAAGGGTTGAAGAACTGGTCAATGCTGTCGGTGATCCAAAAGAAGTGGCTGACATGGTAAGTTTCGACAAAATGGTGTTTGCCTATAATCCCGACAGCAGTGGAGCCATCATCAACAATTTGAAAGCCAATGACAAGACTAATGTTACCATGATGGATGTTATCACCGCTGCTTTTCAGGAGATAGACAAGATCAAGGCTAAGAAGATGGGATTCTTAGACGACCCTAAAGTATTCAGGAAAAAGCGCGATGCTAATATCAAGTCTGTAATGACAGACATGCAGACTATTCTCCGCAGTTTTGCCTCCGTTCACAAAGACGAGCTGACTCGCAGAAGCCGTGCCATTGTCAAGCAGGAGTTGCGTCAGAATGCTATAGCCATCAAGAAGATTCACCAATACGAAGAGATGACAAGACGAGGCATCACCATAGATTCTTACGAGAGAGCCAAAGAGAAGGCCGACAACTACGATAATGTTTCCAGCGTTCTGGATGCAGTCTGGCCTGGTCTTTGGAATGCTGTTCAGGTCATCATCAATCCCAGACTCGACAAATATGTCATGAACGATAGGGAGAAAGAGACTATAAGAAAGGTGTTCCGAGAAGATCCGAAGGAGAGGTTGGCTGATGTTGGCTGGATATTAAAAGCAGTAAGTACTATTCGTAATATTGTTAATGGTACTAAAGCAGAGGTCTGCTTGATAGGAGCAGAGTCTGCTGTTGCGTATCTGGGGAAAATCGGTTTAAACCTGGCAGAAGGGGTAGAGGAGAACGTAGCAGAGGTTGCCGCCACTACTTCCTGCCTATTCTTTGGCTATGCGGATGCCGCAACAGCAATCTCCATATCGTGTGGTGGAGGAGGAACCAATAACGAATTGCCAAAAAAGAAAGATGACGAAGATGACCTGGCCTTTGCCCGCAGATGCCATCAGGTGGCAAAGACGGTGTGTGCCAAAGAGAAAAGAAGTGTCGGACATTCAAGATAGGGCTATGCGATGGATTGGTCACTTCTCCTGTCAAGAAAATGGCGGTTTCTTCTTGCTTTCGTTCCTCATGATATAATCGGTGGGCGAGCAGCCCTTGAACTTGGTGAAGTTGCGGTGGGCTGTGGGATAGCTGCGGAAGCCGACGGCGAAGAAGAGGGACTTCTGGCTGATCTCTGGATTCTGTCGCAGCATGGTGGCCATGTATTCCACGCGGCGGCTGTTCATATAGTCGTTGAAACTCATGCCCGTATGCTCCTTGATGCTGCGGGCCACATAGATGCGGTTGGTGCCCAGCGCTCGGCTGATGGTCTCTACCGACGTGTCGGGATTGCGCCAATACTCCTTGATGTCCATCAGGTAGGAAATCTGTTGCCACAGGTCGCCCTTGGGTACAGAGATATTGCCCCCGTCACCCCCTACATCGTCAGGCAGGTCCACGACCTGAAGCCGCTCCCTGAGTTCGAAGTAAGTGAAATAGAGCAGTGAGATGACATACCACAGCAAGTGGACTATCTGCGCAATGACGGAATTGGTAAAACCTTGCAGGAAGTAGAGCACGCTGATACCCTGTGCTATCATGGCGGTACGCAGAATCCAGCGATAGTCGGCACTCGACTCACGCCAGTTGTAGGGAATCGCTAACAAAGACAGGGATATCAGGAATAGAACAGCTACTCCCAGCAGCCGGAGCATGACGTTGAACTCCATCAAGTGCTCCGTCAAGTCGTCAAATGACAGCAGCGTCTGATACCTCATTCCCAGCATTGACGGTATCGTCAGTAGCACGACGGGGATGAAAGGCAGGATGTAGCGCCATCCCCTTAACAGTCGCGGGCGTATCACCTCTATCGGATAAGTCAGGAATAGCGTAATGGCAAAGAGTCCTCCTATGACCAGAAAGGGCGAAATCAGCTCGTGGTAAGGGGCATAAGAAGGATTGACTGCAAACTTCACCAGTCTCGTTATCGTGAGCACTCCCGTGATGAAGGCAAAGATGGCAAGGAAGGTACGCGACAAATCGGGAACCTCCCTTCTCTTTAGCCATAATCCGCAACCGCAGGCGAGAGATACTGCTGTGACGAGTGTATAGGTGATGATGATCAGTACACTATTCATTGACTGTTATGAGATTGCAATAACGGGTGCAAAGATACAACTTTTTATGAGAAATCCTCACCGCACGACAAACTTTTTGCCGTCACTGATGTAGATGCCCGGCTTGGAAGGTGTGTCTATGCTGCGGCCCTGCAGGTCATACCATTTACCATTTGACATTTGACTATTTACAATTTCCCTGATGCCAGCCGCCACCTGGTCGGGCAGGAACTCGGCTATCGAGTTGTGGAACAGGTTGCCGTAGTGGACCTCGTTGTAGATGGAGGCATGAGAGCCGGTGGTGAGGCGGGCTACGTATTGATAGAGGTCGCGCATCTTCACGTCGGGCTGTCGGGTGATGACTTGTTCGAAAGCACGGGTGAATCCGTTGGAGAGCCATATCTGCATGTCGGGGTCGAGCATGTCGGCCTTTGAAGGCTCGTTGGCGTTGGCTGCCGTCAGACAGAGTAGGCCGGGAATGTCATTGAAAGCCTCGCCGATGGAGCCCGAGTAGCAGGCATCGATGGCTGCGAAGAACTTACGGAACTTCCGTGCTGCCAGAATCTCCTGCCAGCCTCCCTTCATCGTCTCGGTGGTCAACTGCTGATTGCTGCCCCACGCCATCTTGCCTCGGTTGCCGTGGCCACACCAGTACATGAAGATGTTGGAGTGCTCGTCGGCATTGAACACCTCAGGAAACTCTGCCGACTTCTCGCCAAGGATAATCTTACGCAGGCTGCCCAGCGGAATGTCACTCAGCCGATAGTCCACCTTCACATCTTTATATACATTCTCGCCACCCTCTGATTTCGGCTTTACGTAAACCTCGCCGGGGTAGATGTTGTTGGGGTCGTTGGCGATGTTGTCAGCCAATACCAGCACGATGTGGTCGTCGTCATAGCCGTGTCGCTTCAGCATCTGGTAGATGGCGAGGGCATCGGCCTGATGACGGTAGTTGTCCCATGTATCGCTGGTGCCGACGACCAGTGCCCAGTTGTCGCGGAGTTCAGGATACTGGAAGTCCTCCTGATTCTCGTTCAGTTGTTGCTCCTGCTGAGCTCGAATCTTGTCCCACTCCTGCAAGGTCTCTGGGTCTGCATCGGCGCGGTTACGACTCACAATCTGCTCAATGCTGTACTGTCTGTCGGCCAAGTGCCACATCGAATAGAAGGAGTAGAGCGGGGCAGCGTGGTGCAGGATGTCGAAGTCGAGCGCACCCGTGATGCCCTTCACATCAGGATGGCCGCCGGCATGCAGTTTCTGGAAGGCATCGCTCATATCGCTCCAAGTGGAGGTGCAGGCGTCGCGGCCGTCGATGGCGGCGACCATCGCCTCGTTCAGACCCTGCCCTGTTCGCTGCTGTACCACAGCAGCATACGCGACGAGGGAGAGTGCATCATAGACGGCGGCCTCGGTATTCACCGGCTCGTCGCCGAACTTTTCGCGGTAGGCCTCGCTGAAGCCGACGCCGGGGGCAAGGCTCGGGGCAAGTCCCTTATATTTATGCGACAATTTGGCGGGCAGCGTGGCTGACATCATCATGTCGGAACAATAGACCAACTCCGCCTGGGCGTCGCTCACCATCCCGTCGAGCAGTATGCCATCGTCTTCCGCCCCTGGGGCAAAGAACAGCGCGGGCTTCACGGCCTCGGTGCTGCCGTCGTAGATGGCCTTCCACTGCTCTATGAGGGCCTTCAGTTCGTCCTGCGAGCGATAGATGCCCACCATGTCGGTCTTCATGCCGATTTCAGTCATCGTGTAGCCGAACCAGTCGGAGAACGACTGGCCATAGACGTCGTCGCTCGTGATGAGGCTCACGTGGTCCATGTCGTGCAGCAGGATGCCGCCGATCATGAGGTAACTCAGCGTCATGTCGCTCTCCGAGAGGAAGAACACGTTGGGCTTGGCCGAGTAGATGCGCTGCAGTTCGGTCGATGTGGCCACGGGCAGCAGCAGCGTCTTCTCCTTCGAGTTGAAGGCCGTGGCGGCCACCTTGGCGTGGACGGAGGTCTTCGGGCCGATCATGGCGACGATCTCCGGGTCGTTGGCGATCGCCTGGTAGTCCTTCTTCGCCATCACGTCCTCGTCGTACCACACGAGTTCCAGTTCCACGGGGTCGCTCGCTCCCCCTTGCCCTGCGGCAATGGTCTGCAAGGCCCACTGCGCTGTGCGCTCAAACTGCGTCTGCTGCGCCTTCGGCATCGCCACCGCCACCTTAAACTTCCTAGCCTCTGCCGACACCGTCGTCAGCACCGCCAGCACCATCGTCAGTAATAGTTTTCTTTTCATATTGGTCTCAATAAATATAGTCAAAGATAATACCCTTTTTGGTGCTCGATGTCCAGAACTCCCAGTTGTAGTTGGTACGGCGGAATACGAAGGTGCTGTGATAGAAAGACGTTATCTCATATTCATCGCTCTGGGGGACGTCGGTGTCGCGGACGCCATACTCCACATCATCGGTCATCGGGCAAAGAATGAACTGGCTCCACAGGCCCAGATGGGTGTAGGCCCGCCAGTAGTCCTCCTGCTGCTCCTTGAAACTCCAGGCATTCAGGTTAAATGTCAGTCCCTTCTTATTGTGACCCTTGGCCCAGAACCAGTATTGCAATGCCTCTGGGTCGTCCTTGAACACCGTCTCTACACCGCCCAACTCATTGATAGAGCGGGTGATATTTCGAAACGTTGCGATGTCTGGCAGGTTCAGTTCTTCGTCTTCCATGTTCTTGCTCTTGTTGTGAGCCTCCCTTTCCACCACGCCCATTCCGTTTTCATGCAGTGTCCATGCACCGTATGGAGCCTCTTTCCATTCCTCGTTCTCCCAATCGTGCTGATAGGACAGGGGGCGGAAACGGCCATCCCAGCCAGAGTGCAGATATTTGTACCTGAAGAACTCAGCATTCATTCCCAGTCCGCTGCCGTCGTAGAGACACAGGATGACGGTGGGATTGTCGGAGTAGTCGCCGTGCGTGGCCTTCTCGCGTTCTATCAAGAACACGCGATAGTCGGTATGGCGGCTGTCCAGATAGGCTTTCAGCAGCAGATACTCCTTTCCGGCCACAAACGGTGTCGTTCTATTCAGCGGGCTGAGTTGCTGGTCGATAAAGCGCACCTCGCTCACCATATCCTGCGGAATGTCGGGGCTGAAGGTGATGCGGGCGATACACCCTTCGCCACCAGCAGTGAAGTATATCTCGCCCTGCTTGCGCCCCTCGCGGTCGGTAGGCGAGTAGGTCATATTGCCTTCAACGTAACTTGCCAGGTGGAGCGTGTCGGTGACGAAGCGGCGAAATAGCCCTTCGGCCTCCTCTAACGATGCCACACCGATGGTCAGCACGGTGGGGTCGCCCTCGTCGAGAGCCTTACCGTAGCCAAGGCGCATTTTCCTGCCGTTAGCATCGGTTTTGACGAAGTTCGACATAAAATTGTCCAGCGGGTCTTCCGGCCCGATGTAGTCTTCCTCTTCGCTGTCAGTGTCCGTAGTCCTCACTACCGGGTCATCATCGTTACCCGTACACGACGTGATGACTGTCGCCCCGGTTGCCAGCATCGCCAGCACTATCGTAAAGAGTAGTTTTCTTTTCATATTCTGCAGAAATCCCGTCACTCCCATCACACACAATGCCATCCCCCTGCTCTCGGCTGAGAGCAGGGGATAGGGGCATATATGGGGTTCTTATTCTCATTTAATCACTACCTTCTTACCATTGTTGATATACAGGCCGGGCTTAGTGGGCTGACCGTTAAGGCGCTGGCCGCCGATAGTGTACCACACGTCGCTGACAGCAGGGCCGTTGGACTGCGTCTCCACGGTGCGGATGCCGGTTGTGGTGCCGTTCTCCGGGTCTTCCTCTTCGCCGAGGTTCAGGCTGCTGACATCCTCAAAGAACCAGTAGGGGAATTTGGCCTTCCAGTCCGCGAGGTAATTCTTGTCCACATAGACGCTCATGTCGGCACCTTCCTCCCAGAAACTATCCTCGTAGTTGTCCCATGTGAGATTAGAGGGGTTCTTGAGATTGAAGATGAGGCGCGTCACCTTGTCGCAGCCCACGAATGCTGTGCTTGCCACATTGCTCATGGTGGAGGGCAGGGTTATTTCCTCCAAAACCTTGAAGTCCTTAAAGGAGTTACCGCCCACAGATGTAGGGCCGGCCGTGAAAGTAAGCGACTTGGCTGTCGAAGCAGCAAACCGCCAGGGCACGTCGTCGGCACTCTCGTAGTTGACCATCGCGCCCTCGCCCGTCACCTTGATGTCGTCTGACTTGCTCACGATGACATCGGCATTGCCGGAGCGGAACTGGATGGTCTTGCCATTCCCCAGGAAGACATCGCCCTCTTGAGTGCCTGAAGTGGTGCCAGCAAATGTGAACGACTTACCAGCATGATAGATATTGTTGCCACTGCCACTATTTGTGGCAGTGTTGCCCGCGAAGATGACGTTGCCGCTGGCGTTCACAATGCCGTCAACATCATTGTAGATGGCGCCGCCGTTTCCGGCTGTGTTACCAGTGAAGGTGACATTTCCCTCGATGTTTAGCTGTGCCTTGTTGTAGATGGCACCACCGCTATTCCATGCTTTATTGTCGGCGAAGGTCACGCCGTCGCAGATGGTCAGCGTGCCCGAGTTCATGATGGCTCCACCGTCTTTACGATTTTGAATGTTTTTCTGGAGGACACCATGGGTTCCGTCAGCCATGCCACTATTGTAGATAGTCAGATTGCCGGTGTTGATGATATAGGGATTCTGGATGTTACAGCCGTTCAGATCGATATAGACAGTCTTGCTGAACTCACTCTTCAGATTCCAGTTATCATAATTAATGATATCATAGCCCAATCTGATCATATACTGCGAAAGAGTTTTCGTCGAAGCCTCCTCGACGAGTGCGTTCATGTCTCTGATGTCTCTGATGTCATCGTAGCATGTGAGGTTCGTCACTTCGCCATCTTTGATGACAAAGGCCTGGTCGCTGGTGCGTTCTCCTGTTCCGAAAAAGAACACCTTGTTAAGCTTGCCGAGCTGGAGCAGTGCAGGCGAATTTTTTCCCAGTCCCTTGGTGAAGGTGTTGCCCTTTTCGTCGCGGGAGATTCTGATGTAGGAGTCACTCAGGTCGGTGTAGACGTGGATATAGTGATTCCTGGGTATATACACTACGGATCGTTGTTTGCAGTTGATCTGTCCATAAATGTTGAATGTGCCGCCCTGATAGATGCGGGTTTCCTTACTTGCCCAGTTAAGATCCAGTTTGCCCATCACGTTGATGGTTCCACGTTCGTCATTATAGATTCCGCTTCCACCAGCCATATCGCCGAAAAGCGAGATGTTGCCCATCATCCAGAGTTGGCCATTATTGTAGATGCCTCCTCCATTACTGAAGTCTTTATTATCATGGATGGCGAAGGTGTCATTCAGGGTCAGCACACCACCATCTTGATTGACGATGCGTCCGAAGTGTGCCTGTGTCGAACTGCTGTTCTTCAAGGTCAGTTTACCATAGTTGGTGACCGTCACATTACTGAGGTCAAAGCCATTCAGGTCAATCGTTACTTCACGGCTGGCCGCGATGTCTGGCAAACTAAACTTGCTTGTAATTTCTTCCGTCACAATGATATTCTCAATATTCGCATCTTTGATGGCATCTATCAGTCCACTCTCGCTCGTTACGGTGTATACGTGTTCGTCGTAGGAAACAATCGCTCCCTCCTGGCCGTTGTATGAAGTGACGTAAGTGTCGTTGTCGGCAGGGAAGATTTGTCTGACCGCATCGTCGCCCATATTGGTGTCTGTCATGTGGGCTCCCAGTCCGCTGGTGAACACGCCTGTGCCGTTCTCCATCGTAACACCGATGACGCTATTTTTGATGTTGCCCGTCACGCTGATGACCTTATCCGTAGGCAGATAGACGTTGTTCAATCTTGAACCGCTGGTCTCGCTGTTGTCCTTGATAGTGACCTCGCCGGTGACTTCGAGCGTGCCTCCTTGCCAGATGGCACCGCCTTTGGGGGCCTTGTTGCCTGTGAACACAATGCCTTGGCTTAATCGCAGCGTACCGGTGTTCACGATGGCACCACCCTTGTCGGTGGAGTAGCCGTTTATAATCTTGCCGTCGTCGCCCATGATGGTCAGCGTGCCCTGGTTGTCGAAGATGCGCACGCTGCCGTCACCGTCGATGGTGTGTCCGCTCAAGTAGATAGTGACTTCCTTGTCGGCTGCAATGGCGGGCAGAGCCTTCTTGGCGTGAGCGCCCTCGCCCTCGCCATACTTTACGTTGGCAGTCAGTTGGATAGCGGTTTTGTTTCGGCTGATAGCCACATAGAGGCGGCTCCAGGTGTCGATGGCCTCTGGAGTATCGGTGTCCGATGATTCGTTGTTCTCGTCGTTGGTGGGTTCTACGTTAGTTGCTACCACGCCGTTTGCCGAGTCGTCTTGACTGCCCTGAGGGGTGCCTATAGCTTTGAAACCGTTGGCGTTCTGGCTGCTGTAGGTGCAGTTCTTGATAGTTGATTCGCTGTCCTTTTTGCCTGTAATCATACCGACGTAATTGGTAGGACCAGCGACAATACCGCCAAAATAACAGTCTTTCATGGTGCATGCCTCGCCACTGCCTTTTTGTATCTGACCGGCTATGCCGCCTGCAGTGTGATAGAGGCCGGTGTGGGTAGTGATGGTACCGTAAGCCCGGCATTTCTCAATAGTTGAGCCCTCATAGCAACTGCCTACGATGCCACCGCCATTTTCTCCGTTACTGGCTTTAAGCGTCACATCGACATAACTCTTACAATTCTTAATGACAGACTTGGTATCCATCTTACCGGCTATACCTCCAGCATTGTAATATTCGGCTGTAACCGTTCCTTTTACTGTCAAATTAGTCACCGTTGCACCACTAAGCACACTGAACAGTCCTAAGTTATCAGCTCCACTCACTTTAATCGTGATAGTGTGGCCATTGCCATCGAATAATCCCTTGAACGTTCGAGGTGTCCAAGTGCCTAAGTTAATATCAGCAGTCAGTTTGAAATTGCCCGTACTGCCATCAGTGACATAAGATCTAAATTCGGCTGCAGAGGATATCTGCGTCTGCGCCCCAACGCTGCTGACTATCGCCGCCAGCAAGAGGGTCAATGTTAGTAATCTTTTCTTCATAATTCTTGTTGTCTTTTAGAGTTTATAATAATATGTATAATGTACGTGCAGGTTACTTGTTCTGCCACGCCTCGATGCGGTCGGCCACGTTCTGGCGGATGCTGCTGTAGAAGAAAGCATAGTCCTGATTGTGGTAACTCTCGGGGCCGAACTGCTCATGGTAAACGGGCATGCCCTGCGTGGTGGGGTTGGTGGTGGTGACAACAACCACACCACGCTCCATATCAATCTGAGCATCGGCCACACCGGGAGTGGTCACCTGGCCTGTGGCGTAATTGATGGAGCCAGGATTGTCGGAGGCCGGGACGTGGGTGTCATTGAGATGCCAACTGAGGGGGTTGATGCTCACGGCACTGGGACTGACCACGATGTTGTAGCGGTCATGGTTGCCGGGACCCTCGGTGTTCCACGAGATGATGCAGCCCGTGTCGGTAGCCCCTGTGGCAAACGGCACATGAGGATTTGCTGCCAGCCAGTCCTTAGTCACGCTGAAGCCTACGGCGTAGGCGGCCACCATACGGCTCAGCAACTCAGGGTGCTGTTTAAAGTAGCCTGCCAGCAGGGCGATGGTGATGCTGGAACCTTGCGAATGTCCGGCCAGAATGAAGGGCCGGCCCTGGTTCAGATGCTCAAAGTAGTAGTCGAGGGCATCGGTAGGGTCTTTCGTGGCCGTATAGTTGGTGATGGTCTGGTACTGACGGCCCACGGCTTCGTCCATCGGCAGGGCAATCTGACGGTAGTAAGGAGCGAAGACGTTGCACGACTCCCGGAACGCCAGCGTGTAGTTGCCCGCATTGTCCTTTGCTGCCGCATACACCTCTTCATCCCATCCTTGGCAGACATCGGGGTCTGTGCTGGCATGCTTGGTATAGAGCGTAGGATAGAGGTAGAACACGTCGACGAGCTTATCTGTTGTCTCAGACCGCATCACCCAGTTCTGCCCGTCGGCATAGTCCATCTTCGTTGTCGAAAGTACCTCGATGCCCGTCTGCTGGCGCACCACCTCAGGCTGTCTGTCCACTTCCTCTGCCAACGGGCCTCCTGCAGTGTTATCGTCGTTGCTCGTGCAGGCGGTCAGCGTCAGCCCTATCGCCGTCAGCATTAGCAGCGATGCTAAAAAATGTGGGATGTTGGTTCTTTTTATCATATACTAAGCGTTGGCCTGTTTATTACTTTCCCCATTGCTTGGGTTGCGTGATTTCGCTGAGGCTGGTGATGGGCAGTGTGGCCGTGTTGCAGAGCAGGCAGGGATAGCCCTTCGGGGTCAGTTCTGCCGCCCACTTTCCCGATGCCCAGAAGTCATTGAAGCGCTGCTTCTGTGTCGCCGTGGGAAAAGGCGGTAATTCGGAGCCGCCAGTAGAGCCTCGAACCAGTTTGGTATTTAGGTTGCCGCTGATGCCGTCTGACTCCGTCTGGCAATAGACGGCCACGGCTGTGATCTTATCCTCTGGTTTGTTCTTCTCCGGGTCATACTTCTTGATGCCTAACGTCCAACCGCCCTCGCCCTTGCCGAAGAAACCGGCAACGTTGGATGCGTCGAGATTGTCATCGCTCGTGAAAGCGGTCTCGCCGCTCTTTTGGTAGTTCAATTGGTGGTAGTGACTGTCCATGTAGGAACCGTCCACAATGCTTGTGATGTCCACCAAACCTGGGCAGTTGTTCTCCGTGTCGAGGGCATAATAGATATAGAGGTCGCGCCATTTCGACTGATAAGACTCATACTTGGTCTGGTCGGTCTTCTTGGCAACCAGGTAGGCACTCTGGGCCACGTCGAGCGGGTAGCCGCGATAGCAGAGGGCATTGTCGTTCTCCATCATCGGATAGTAGATGCGCTTGGTGCCCCAGGGGGCGGTCAGCACGCGGGGGCCGATCGCTTCGCCAGTGTCGTGGTTCCAGCCGCCCTTCACAAACTGGATGTCGGCCAGCAGGATGCGGCCCGGGTCGCCCACGGCCTGCCCGTTGGCCATCAGGTAGTCGTCCTTGGCCTGATAGAGCATGCTGATGCAGGTCATGGCGCGCTCCACGGCGGCGGAGTCGGCGGTGGTGAGTGTCTCGCCCAGTTTCTCCTTCATCTTCAGGTAGCCCACCACCAACTGCGTGGCCAGCAGTTCCACGGGGTAGGTGTAGTTGCTCTCGTCGGCATCGTAGTCATAGCCAGCCACGGTGTAACTGCTCTCGTCAGCCAGTCGGTAACTGATGAGCCGCCAATTGTCGGTGTTGCTGAAGCCTGCGGCCCACTTCTCCGGACTCTCGAAACTGTCGGCACCACCCCTGTAGGTAACGCTCTCCCACGAGCCTGACAGTTCGTGATAGTCGTCGCGGGCGTAGGTGGCCGTCCCGTCGATGGTGAAGCCGTCGGCGGGGATGCCGAACAGGGCGTTCATCCAGGTGCCTTTGGTGCGTTTGAGTTGCACGAGGGCATCGGTCTTGATGTCGCTCTCGTAGATGTTGTGGCGGCGGGCAAAGAGGTAGTCATAGGTGCCGCCGAAGGTGCCCTGCGTGATGATGTCGGTGCCCCATTCCTGGAAGAAGCCCTCCGGATTAAAACTCGTGGGGCTGGTGTAGCACACCTCGTCGACGAAGTCCTCATCGACCAGCGACATCAGCGTAGTCCACTTGCTCTGGGTGATGTTATTGTTGATGAAGTCGAACTTGTCCATATAGATGCGGGCGTCACCCTTCTTCACCTGATAGTGGCTCATGCAGTACTCATAGTCATTGACGTTCTGCTGCGAGCCGGTGATACCAAGATTGATGGTTCCCGTCCATGCCGGGCGGGCCGGGGCACTGAGGAAACCGAGCGCCCACTGCGTCAGGCCGGTGGGAACGCCTGCCACCTTAGGACCCTTGGTATGCTTGAAGTTGATGCCAAGTGTGGCGGTCAGGTCCTGAGACGTCTTGGTGTAGTCGTTCTGCTGGATAACGAACGAGGTGCCTTCGCCCGCCTGCTCATAGACCTCGAAGTATTTCTGGCTGAGGTCCTTGTAGGCGTCGTAGGCGAAGATGACCGACTGGCGGTTGCCGAAATCACCGAAACTATTGGTGCCGTGGCCGATTATCTGGCTGTAGACGGACGTCGGTACGCCTTCCGAGGCGGCGCGGGTTCGGGCCGCCTGGGCATTCATGATAACCTCGCCGTCGTCATCGACCACGGACAATGACGGGTCGCGGAACACGAAGACCACGCTGCGCGACTGACTGGCAGCACCCTTAGGCGACACGCGGATAGCAGCCAGCGACAGGCCGTTGGTCATGGGCTTCTTCTGATAGAGTGTCACGTACTTCTGGCCGTCGGCAGCCGTCTCCAACCGTGCGCCGAAGTAGTCGCTGGCATGGGTGACGGTCACATCAACATCTGTCAGGGCACTCACGGGCAGACGGTAGTTGTCGAGGCTGTCCACACGGATCACCTTGTAGAGCCGACCGTTCACCACGTCGAGTGCGCCGGGGGTAAGTACAGTCTCCTGGCTTTCTTCGGGCGTAGCAGCGTTGTCGTCGTTGCTCGTGCAGGCGGTCAGCGTCAGGCCTGCCGTCCATGCCAGCATCAAGAGTGATGCCAGAAGCGTGAATCTGTCGTTTCTTCTATTCATATTCTTGCGGTTGTTTAGTGCTTATAATATATAATGTATGGTCTGCTCACTTCATCTGCCAGGCTGCGATGCGGTCGGCCACGTTCTGCTTCAGGT
>JAFRMM010000068.1 GCA_017430675.1 Prevotella sp. | reverse complement strand
GTATAGCGGCATACCAGGAAGCACAGCGTCAGCATCACTAGCATTACAGCCGCTGCCGTCAGCAAGATGAAACTCTTTGTCTTGGCTGAATTCTTCATATTTTCACAAGTTTATATATTACAATCATACCCAGCACTGCCACTACGAGCAGCATCAGGCCTGCCAGAATCACAGGCTGCGGGGTGTCCTCTGCCGGCACTATCACTGCCACAGACCAGTTGTGATCCGTAACCGGTCCGTAATACACGGTGACAGGCTTTCCGCTTACGATCATCTCCACCATGCCGTTCTTCCGTTGTTTCAGGTCGTTCATCACTTCCTTGTCCTTCACCAGCAGGCCCTTCCCTTCAGGGTGGGCGATACAGGTGCCGTCGTTGTTCATCACCACGGTATAGAAGTCGGGCTCTTTATCAGGCAGGAATTGGTTCAGCAGGTCGTTCTGCTTGCTGGCATAGTCGATCTGCTTCAGTTCCTTGGTCAGCCACTCACACGTCATGTCGGCACCGCAGATGCACGCCAGTTTCCCTTCTGCATCGTAGATGGGGGTCATGAAGGAGCAGTAGTGTCCGCTCAAGTCCGAACCGTCGTAATAATAATACGGATCCGACCAGAAACTCTTGCCTTGTTTCTTGGCAAGCATATACAGTTCAGACTTCGTATAGTCTTCAGAGCCTGATCCCACCTGACTCTCCACATATTGCCCGTTGTTCTCGCCTTTGTAGATGTAAGGCTGGAAGAATTGGCCTTTCTGGGGGAAATAGTTGGGTTCGAAAGCAGCGAAATAGCCTTTGATATCTGGATTCTGGGATGTCTTGCTCTTCAGGGCGGCAATCACGGCGTCTGGCGAGTCCAAGTGCTGTTGCACTTCGTCGAAGATGTTCTTGGCACTCATCTCCATGCCTCTGATGGTCTTGGCGATACGCTCCGATGCAACGTTCAGGATTGACACATAGCGCACATGGCTCTCCGCCTTCAGGGTATAGCAGCATATCAGGAACGTCAGGCCCAGCATCACCAGCATCACGGCAGCCACTGTCAGCATGACGAATCTCTTTGTCTTGGATTTTTTTCTATCTGTTGCTCTTTCCATGATTATCACCAAGTTTACAATTTTAAAATACAAATATACGGATAAACTCCTATCATAATACGATGTACGCGTGAGAATTATATTTTATTAACATTCCGAACGATACAAGAATTCAGATAATTTCGTATTTTTGCAATCGTACACCCAAAAACAATCGTATGCGTCGGCCTATTGTCATATTGCTCAACCTTCTGCTCCTATCTGCCTCCATGTTTGCAGAAAGCGGTTTGCCTATCATCGAAGTCAAGGCAGAC
Organism: Prevotella sp.; assembly: GCA_017430675.1. Next base: position 2,877 of record JAFRMM010000068.1, on the reverse strand, counting down.
CGTACGATGATTTACCCACAGCGCATGGATCTGACAGGGGAGGAGACGCTGATGGATATCCTCCAGATGGTGCCCGATCTGATGATTGCCGGTTATGAGGATGTCATCTCGAACTACAACCTCCGCATCGACAACTGTCCGATGAATGGCGACACGAGGTTGATTCTGAGTCAGATGAAGGCCAAGGATATCGCTAAGATTCAGGTGTGCGACAATACGGGTGTTCAGAAGGGAACCATCGGCATGGCCAGGGTACTGGATATTAATATGAAGATGCCTGATACGCTGAATGGGTTTGTGGAGGGCCAAGGAAACTTTGGAAAGGAAGTCGCAGGCATTGGCTCTGTGAATGCGTTATACGGTAGTAAGAGCACCGATCTCTATGCCAATGCCTCCTATCGTCATCAGGATGGAAATAAGGAGTATCTGACGCTTCACATGACGAACCGTTTTGATGACAGGAACAAACTGCTGACCTATTTCACCCAGCAGTATCTTGACCAGCCTTTAGGTATGTCGCGAAAGGTGATGGGCAGGGCGCGTTATTTCCACACCTTCAATGACCTGGGTACAGAACTTCTCCTTGTGGGAGGTTATCAGTATGCCAGTGACTGGTCCTCATCCAGCAAACTGCCCTTATGTATTGTGGAGTTGAATACGCCTTTGTTCACGAAACAGTTGGCGATGACGCTGGGTTTTGAGGGTGACTTCCAGATGACCAGTCAAAAGAATACGGATCAGAGTTGGGATGTCTTCAACTATGATATCTACCTGCAGTTTACCTATGCTTTGCCCAAGTGGAGGTTAACAGTGGGTAATCGTGTGATGTTCTATGAACGAAAGGCGAAGGAAGGCACCATCAGTCAAAAGCGTTCCGACACCCGTGACAATGCAAATGCCTGTGTCATCTTTGTGCCCGATCATCGGAATCTGATCCAGTTGGGCTATTATCGAAAGTACTTCAATCCGGCGATGACGGAGGCAGTGTTCGAGGAACGCTCCATCCATCAGATGAAACTGGCTTATGCCTATAGCAGGCAGAAACTGACGGTACAGACGGAGGCGGATTATTATATGATAGAAGGTGGCGAGAACTTTACGGAACTGGCGGCATCGGCTTATTGGAAAACGAAAGGACTGAGTCTTGTTGGGGGCTCCAATCTGTATATCGCCAAGAGTGGAACATCTGCTTCCATACGGTTTGCCCCGACGGCCTATCTTCCACATGCGTGGCAGATAGCCATGCAGGTGGTATATTACACCAAGAATTCCCCCAAACGTGAGGCGACGGGCGTACCTGTCTATGGATGTCTTTCTGTGAACAAGCAGTTCGGGAGGCATTGGAACCTTGGCGTCGATTGGCATGATATGTTTGATGCCTTCTGTAGTGATGCAACAGTCAACAGACATGCAGCCAATGTGAAGTTGCAGTATAGATTTTAACGATAAAAGAGCGTGAGTATGGTAAGTTTAGAACTGGATATGATACAGACAGCCGGCATAGGCGCCTTGGCCCTTCTGGTCGGTATGGTTTTAACGCGAAAGGTTGATTTTCTGCAGAAATTCTGCGTGCCTTCGCCAGTCAGTGGTGGCATCATCTTTTCATTGATGACCTTGATATTATATGGCTGGTTCGATATAGAGGTGTCGTTTGATGGTACGTTGAGGTCAGTCTTCATGCTGGCTTTCTTTACCAGTGTCGGTTTCCAGAGCGACCTGAAAGTCATCAAGCAGGGAGGCAAACTGTTGGTGATGATGCTGGTCCTGTTGGTGGTCATCATCTCTTTGCAGAACCTGATGCCGATGGGCATCACCCGCCTCTTGGGAGTCGATCCCTTGATTGGTATGGCTGCCGGTAGTATCTCCATGACAGGCGGACATGGTACGGCAGGCGGATTTGCGAGCGTTCTTGAAGGGATGGGACTGCATGGCGCTGGCACGATAGGTATGGCTGCTGCCACCTTTGGTCTGATTGCCGGATCTATGATTGGCGGTCCGTTGGCAGAGCGGATCATCCGCACGAAACTGGCGCATGAACAGGTGCAACCGCAAGATGAGGAGATCGACCCTGCTATGGCTGGTATCGAGAGCGACGAGGCATCCCCGACAGGTCGTACGAAGCGTGTTAGTACGAACGAACAGGAGTTCCAGCAGTATGCGAAGGCCACTTATTGCATCATCCTGGTGATGGGGGCTGGTACGCTGATGAGTTGGCTGTTGGCCAAGACGGGCATCACGTTCCCCACCTATTTTGGTGCTTTGATCCTTGCCGCCATTGTTCGTAACATCATCCCTGATAAACATCTTGATATGGAGCGAATCATCAGCGTTGGCAATATCTGCCTGTCGTTGTTCCTCGGTATGGCGATGATCTCCCTGAGACTGTGGGAACTGTCGAGTCTGGCCCTTCCGTTGGTCGTGATCCTGTTCTCTCAGGTGCTGATGATGGCCATTTTTGCCTACTTCGTAGCCTTCCCCCTGTTGGGTCGCAACTACGATGCTGCCGTGCTCTGTGCCGGTATGTGTGGCTTCGGTCTTGGTGCTACCCCCAACGCCATGGCCAACATGAGTGCAGTATGTTATAAATACCGCTATACCGTCAAGCCCTTCCTCATCGTTCCGATCATCGGTGCGATGTTCGCCGATCTGATCAATACAGGTATCATCACATTCTTCCTGAATCTTTTGTTGTGACATAGAAAAAGAATTGTAAACGATTTTCCTTTTCCTTAAAACCTGTTCCTTGATCTGGGTTTTCGCGGTTTCACTATGAAAATCTTACTAGTGCACTTAGAAAAATTTTTTTTTGTAGTTATGCCGCAAATTTTATTGCCTTATGTCTATCTTCTAGCAACGGCACAAAGGTACGAATTTTTC
>JAFRMM010000067.1 GCA_017430675.1 Prevotella sp. | reverse complement strand
TGTCGCACCATCCAGTCAATTGTCAACGTCGCATCATCTTAAGTCATTCTCTGTAATATGTACGACTTTGTAGGTCAATAGTATTTCAGGGTGATACGACAATTTCGCTTGGCGAAGACCAGGGATTCCCATATCTTCCTCGCGGTTAAGATAGATATATTGCTCAGGCAGATGCTCGGCGAACTGCTGGTTGATGATGGCAAAAGCACCCTCCACATGACGATCGGCTTTCTCCACACAGACGTCCAAAGTGTCGGTTGTAACAGCGGAGCCGTATGTGAAAGCCACCATACGACCATCTACAAAGATGCTTCCACCTATCATGCCGAGAGCGTCCCAATTCGAAAAGATAGTCTCCATCACCTGTTTCTCAGCATTGATGGTATCGCTGTCGCCCTTTTCTTCCTGCCATATTTCCGTCAGTCGGCGACATTCATCAAAGCATTCCGGCGTAAGGGGACGATATTCATAATCGGGATGCTCCGCACGGAAACGATGGATGTGATTACGTTTGGCATCTAAATGTCTGCCATGAAGGGTTGCGAGATCGGTGCGACGATAGATGTAATCGTATTGGTCACGAACTGGCTCTATGGAAATTGAGAATCGGGAGTTGAAAGATGATAATTGTGCCACTTGCGAATCTTCAAACCCAATCAAGATTAAATCTCCATTGCTATCATCAAATAATGCCTTAATAAGAACCAATGGCAACTCTTCTGGAGCACAAACCATATATGCTCGCTGGTCATCGAAAGTATAGCGCAGCACTACGGCATTTTCAAGCACGCACACCTCGGTGTAGTACCAAAACTGCCATCCCACAAGGTTGGCAAAGGTGTAGTTGCAGTTACGCCGCCCCGAGTGCAGCGTCACCGCCTGCATTGCATCGCGGTCAGAAAGTGCCAACTGATGAAATGTCATTGCCATTTATTGTCGTTTCGTCGGCAAAGGTACATTGTTTTTCCTACAAATCCAAATCTGAAACAATACAAAAGTTGTCTGAAACAATACAACTATGAGAATTTTTTCGTACCTTTGCATCCGATATGTACACGCTGAATGAATATTTGCCCATATTTGTAGGCGACGACTTGCCTGAAAAAGGCTGGGATGACGGGATGTACTGCTTCGAAACAGATGGGGCGAAAATCCTTCGTACCAACTTGCTACATGGGTTCGTTGCCTGCTTCGCCTTTATGGTCGTTGAAAAGGGGTGGATGACGATTCACTACAACGGCCGCGAACTGACGCTTCACCCTAACGACCTATACACCTATTCGCCAGGCCTCCCAGTCACCGTCATTGCTACCTCCGATGATTTCCACGGCCTTTGCCTGATGGCCGACGAGCATGTCACCATCGAGGCGCCGTCCGTCCACGACCTCGTGCATCTGGCCTACATGCCCATCGTACAGTTGCATGAGCCGAAGCAGACGCTGGCCTCAGACGCCGCACAGCATCTGCTCATGAAGATGCGTGAAATCATCGGCTATCTTCATTCCGACCATATCTACAAGGGCGAGGTGTTGCGCATGCTCTATTCCATCTTCCTGCTCGATTTGCAGAACGCTCAGCAGCGTGCTATCGTACACCGCCAGACACCCCAGCGCGTCGAGGAAATCTTCATCGGCTTCATCCGTCTGCTGCCCCGTCACTTTGCCCAGCACCACGACATCCCGTTCTACGCTTCTATGCTGAATGTCACCCCCGTCTATCTCTCCCGCGTCGTCCGTCAGGTCACGGGCCGCACCGTCATCGACTACATCAATCAGATGTTGCTGATGGAAGCCTCTTTCCTGTTGCAAACCTCCCCGATGAGCATCACCCAGATAGGCGATCACCTCCACTTCGCCGATACCCCCTCCTTCAGCAAGTTCTTCTCACGCCTGAATGGCATGAGCCCGAAGGAGTATCGGAAGGGGTTCTAACTCTGAAATATAGCATGGCTCCATCTACATGGAACATGATTCTTGCTATAGCAAGCGGCAAAGCCGAGCGACCAAGTCCCTGACCAACGTCATCTGCCATGAGGTCATAAATAATGCCCAGCACACTTGCAACTGCCAATAGGCAGATAATCATTAGTTTTTTTCATATTGTTCTCTATTTCTTTTGCTGGTATTTTTAAACTGGTACTTTTCTGTGGGAGCCTGTGCTTTCAGATACTCGAAGATGGGCTCAGCGGCAGCACCTTTCCATCGAACTGTGCGAAATCCAGTGCTATTGATAGATGGCGAAGATATTAAGGAATGGAGAAATGGCCCGAGACATGGAGCATGGAGAGGAAATAGACCATCCCGACATAGTAGCGCCATTTGCCTGTAGGCGGTTGGACATCCCATAGTTGCTGAACGTATTCACCGGCCAGTGCCACGTATTCTTCACTGTCGCTGTCGGCTAAGGCAAAGGCTCCCACGGCGTTAGCGCCAGCCATTCCCTCTGTATAACCGTCTGTCGGTTCAGTACCGTTGAGATTGAACTGACCATGCTGGAAGCCGTCGTTTTTGAAGAACTGGAGTAGGCGACGCATCATCAGGCGTTGATCCTCTTTTGCCTTACCCGTCAGATAATAGTCCATACCAACGTTCATCGCACAGCGGATGGCATCGTATTGATAGCGGTCGGTGTTGTAGTCGAAATTCGGACGCCGGTAGGGCTTACCATCGAAGAGGCAATAGTCGGGATAGAGACCCGTTACAGAATCCTGCGAGACCTTCAACAGCCATCGGGCCTTATCGGCAGCCTCGCGCCAGAAGTCGTTCTTGCTATCGGCCTTCTCTGCCCAAAGGTCGAGGAAGGCGGGCAGACAATAAGAGGGGTCACTATACCAATGGACCTCCTCATTGGGAACGAATGTCACGAGGCGCGTGGAGTCATCGAAGAGGTTATAGACACCCGTCTTTGATCCGTTCTTCGAAGATACCTTGCGGAGAATGTCATTTGCCTCCTCGGCATAGCGCGGTTCGCCCCATTTGTCAGCAGCCAGGAAGAGCGCTGTGATAAAGTATATCTCACCATCGGAAGCATTACTCGTGCCGATCTTTTTTCCGTCGAGTCCGCACTGCCAGCAGAAGTAGCCATCCCAAGGGCTGTCAGCAGGGTAAGCCATATATGTCTTTGCCCAGCGCCAGAGTTTGTCGAACACCTCACGCTTACCTAGTTGCAGACTGATCATCATACCATACGACATACCCTCTGTCCTGACATCATTACTGCCTGTATCGACAATGATGCCCATTGAGTCGCTCACCTCGTAATAGACGCTCTTTTCCCCATCGGCCTCGTATCGGCTCAGGTCACCAGGGGTGAAAAAATGCGCCCACAAACTGTCTATTCGTGCATCAACCTCTGCCTGACTCTTGCCAAGCAGGGATGCAAAGAGATTATTGTCGGCCACTGGCTCTGCGGTCTTTTGGCTGGTGCATGATGTCTGCAAACTGAGAAACAGTGCTGCCAATGCTGATATACATTTTCTCTTTGTCATTTTTATTTCTTTTTATTTACTTACTAACGGGAAAGTAGATGGTATATGCCTCGTCGGCTATCTCGTAAAGCGGCTTCAGACGAACCATCTTCTGCTGGCCGACGGTGCGGTAGTGGCTCTGTGTCCAGCGCACGGTGCGCTGGAAATCATCTCCTCAGCGAACTTCCTAGCATTACCGTCAGTACCGGTATATCTCAGATTGACTGTGATTGACATACTCTTTTCCTGTTTATCTCCGCAGCATCCTACAAGAAGTAAAAAAAATGGATAGTAATGATAGATATGTTATTATTTTCATACATTTCTATACGTTTTTGCCTAATTCAAATGCTTCCTGTAGTTTGGCATGACCCTCGATTGCTTTTGGCTCGTTTACACCTCCACAGAAGATAGTGCCAGCCAGTCGGCTCTTGGGATAACAGGCAATCCAACCGCCTAATCCTGTCTCGGCACGCCTGGGTGTCTCAGGGTCATTATCTGCAGCGGTGGTCAGCATATAGATGTCACGGAACTTGTAATCCCGTCCGTACATGGCATTCATACGGTCTATGAGCGTCTTCATCTGTCCGCTCATCTCGTAATAGTAGATGGGAGTTGCCCAAACCACAACTTCGGCTTCCATCACCTTGGCCATGATGTCGTTCACATCGTCCTTTATAACACACTTACCCAACTTATGGCAGCCCATACAGCCCTTACAGAACTGGATGTTCTTACCTGAGAGGGAAATCTTCTCTACCTCGTTTCCGGCAGCCTTGGCACCTTCCACAAACTTGTCAGCAAGCATGTCGCTGTTTGAACCGTGACGAAGACTCGTCGAAATAACTATAACCTTTTTCATATTTTCGCTATTTTTATTTGCAAAGATAGTGATAATTCCGTAATTATCGTTCTCTTTGCACCAAGAATTAGCATTGTTTATGAAGAAAACGACTTTTATCACAGCAATTGTGGCCATTGTGATGATGGCTCGAAACAGCGTACCAAATATCACCATCGGGTGCAGACGGATCAATCTTCGTTTAAAGAAAGACCAAAGGGTAAAACTATTCGCTCCCCTCCCTTCAAGGGAGGGGTCAGGGGTGGGTCTCCAGCGGTCATCGTATGCATAGCCGATAACGAAGCCGGACAGCACAAAGAAGAAATCCACAGCCAGATAGCCGTGATTAATGGGCTGGTCAGGTTTGCCGCCATAATAGGTCTCAAACAATGATAGGCCACCACCAGCATGGCAGCCACGCCACGCAGTCCGTCGAGGATCTCATAACGCGGCTTTGATGCGAGGTAAACGTTATTCTTTGTCATATTTGGGGCGAAATTACGAATAAGTAAACAAAAAGTTTTTCGGTCTTTTTCAAACGAGAGCACCTTCGAGCAAAGTTTGCGAGCAAAACTCAATGGTTATAAAAAATGGTTAAATACAATGCCTTTCTCATCTTAAAAAAACGAAAAAGTGACGCTCTGTAGCGTTCGCAAAATCGACTTTTTTTGTTAATTTTGCAACGGTAAACGTCGTGAAAAAGGGATACAGAAGTATCATTATTAACTTATTTTTCAAACATTATGTCAAAGACAACAGAAATTCAGATTGAGAAGAGTCGCAGCCTTATTGAAGGCTTGCGCCGACACGTGAGAGAGATGGGTGAACGTGGTGTCTCCAACAATGAAATCGACCAGATGGAGAAGACCGTGGCACTGCTCTCGGAAGCCAATGCCGAGGTGGATCGTCTGCGAGAGGAACTATCACCCAAAGTGAAAAAGATGAACGACCTCATGACCCTCGTCAAAGCCTCCTATGCCGAGTCGAAAAAGACTCTGACGGGCTACTATCCGCACGAGCGAGGGCCGGACTATGGCATCCCCGACAAGCGATAAAAAGGAATCGTCCGTGCCATGAAAAATTGCACGGACGATTATTCGTCATATCACTCCAACGGAGTATAGATTTCGTCTGTCACAGGCTCCTGCCATTCGTTTGAGGCTCCCTCTTGCACGTCCTTATGATAGGTGAGGTGCTGGAACCACGAATCTTTAGCGGCTCCGTGCCAGTGTTTCACTTCGGCAGGGATGGCGATGACGGTGCCAGGAATCATTGGGATGGCCTCCTTGCCCCATTCCTGATACCAGCCACGGCCAGCAACACAGATGAGCACCTGCACAGCCTTGTGGTGGATGTGCCAGTTGTTGCGGCAGCGAGGCTCGAATGTGACGTTATGCACACCGCCGCCCACGTCGGCCAGATAACTGTTGCCAATGAAGTACTGGGCGTAGGCAGTATTCGGCTCGCCCTTGGGCCACGGGGAGTTAAGACTATCTACTCCCCTCCCTCCCAGGGAGAGGTTGGGGGTGAGTCTGTATCTCTCTACTCCGCGGCCACGAGTTCGTACTCCCTCGTGGCATCCACCTCGTCGGCGGGCTTCACGGCTGCGCCGTCGAGGGCGAGCACGAGGCCGCCCAGTTTCAGGGCCTTCTTGTCGGTGGAGACGATGCGGGCGGGCTCGGTC
>JAFRMM010000066.1 GCA_017430675.1 Prevotella sp. | reverse complement strand
GGTACACACTTTTTCCGAACCAGCAAAACTTTTGGACGGAAAATTTCAATAAAAAACCTTTTTTAAGAACTGTCTTGACCAATGTCAAGGGAAATACACCCATACACCTTATTATATATTACGCGAGATAAGGCACAAGTAGATATTTTCGGATTATTCGTTGAATTTATTTGGGGATTAGCGAAATATGTTGTATCTTCGCAGCGGATTAACAAAAAGAATAAAAAAAATGAGAAAGATTAAGATTGTATTGTTAGGCATTGCCTGTCTGACGGCTGTAAGTTGCGGGAACATGAGTCAGATTATGGGTGCCATGTCAAACGGGAGTGTAGTGAATGCCATCACCAGCGTCATTGGTCTTGACAAGGTATCGGCAAGGGGCCTCATCGGCACATGGGCCTACTTGCGCCCTGGCTGTGCATTCACCAGTGAAAATCTGTTGGCAAAGGCAGGAGGCGAGGTGGCTGCCGCACAGATTGAGGAAAAGGTACTGCCCTACTACCAGCAGGTAGGCATATCCACCAACAACACTTACATTACCTTCAAGGAAGACGGCACGTTCGTCTCGAAGATTGACGGCACACCGTTCAGCGGTAACTATACTTTCGACGAGGCCAATCAAAAAATCACGCTGAAAGGTTTGCTTATCAGCGTCAATTGTTACACAAAGCGCGAAATTAGTGGTATCTCCATTCTCTTTGAAGCCAACAAACTACTGACCCTGCTCCAAACGATGTCAGCCCTCAGCGGCAATAAAGACTTACAGACTATCGGTGACCTGAGCAAACAGTACGACGGCGTACGTATCGGCTTTGACATGGGAAAGTAATCCTGCAAAAATATGCAGAATTATTTGGCTGGGTGCAAAATATTATGTAATTTTGCACCCAGATTTTGAATAAATATACCGCATGAAAGTCAAGAACAGCCGCTTAGAAGCACTTAGACTCATCATATCGAGCCAACAACTGGGAAGTCAGGACGAGTTGCTGAATGCCCTCCAGAAGGAAGGCTTCAAATTGACTCAGGCCACTCTGAGTCGCGACCTAAAACAGTTGAAGGTGGCCAAGGCAGCCTCCATGAGTGGCAACTACGTATATGTGTTGCCCAATGAGCCGATGTATAAACGCATCAGTTCTCCCAACAGCGTCCGCGAGATGATGAAAGTGCCTGGATTCATCAGCATTAACTTTTCCAGTAATATTGGTATCATCAAGACACGACCAGGCTATGCGAGCAGCATTGCCTGGAACATTGACAACAGTAACGTGCCGGAAATTCTCGGAACTATCGCGGGTGACGACACCATCTTCATCGTCATCAAAGAAGGTGTCAGCCACCAAGATGTTATTGAGGCACTAAGCGACATCGTACCGAATATGAGATAGTATTTTATAGTTTGAGTTTATAGTATTAAGTAATATAGACTAATGGAACAGGACACAGAAATAGAAGTTTTGGTAGCCGGACCAGAACACGAGAAGTACGTGGATACCATTTTGGACACTATTGCAGAGGCTGCCAAAGTTCGTGGTACGGGCATTGCCAAAAGGACACATGAGTATCTTACCAAAAAGATGCTGGAGGCGAAAGCCGTCATCGCCTTAACCAAGGACGGCACATTTGCTGGTTTCAGTTACATTGAGACGTGGGAGAATCAGCAGTATGTAACCACCTCCGGACTCATTGTACATCCCAACTTCCGTGGACAGCACGTAGCCAAACGCATCAAAGATATGACTTTCACGTTAGCCCGTACCCGATGGCCACATGCGAAGATTTTCTCGCTGACGAGCGGTGCTGCCGTGATGGCGATGAATACGGCATTGGGCTACCAGCCAGTCACCTTCGCTGATCTTACTGACGATGAGGCATTCTGGAAGGGCTGTGAAGGTTGTGTGAACGTAGATGTGCTACACCGGACAGGCCGCAAATACTGTATCTGCACCGCCATGCTGTATGACCCGACAGAGCATCTGCCCGCAAAGTTACCTGAAGAGGTCCTTTCACGTATCCGTCATTTGCAGGAATTAGAAGAACAATAAGAAAAATTTACAATAATATGGCAAACAAGAAAGTTGTAGTAGCCTTTTCTGGTGGGCTTGACACCAGTTACACCGTTATGAAACTGACCCAGGATGGTTGGGATGTATATGCTGCCTGTGCCAATACTGGCGGTTTCAGTGAAGAACAACTAAAGAAGAACGAAGAGAATGCCTATAAACTGGGAGCCATCCAGTATGTCACCCTCGACGTGACTCATGAGTATTATGAGAAGTCCCTGAAGTACATGATCTTCGGTAATGTACTGCGCAACAACTGCTACCCGATTTCCGTCAGTTCGGAGCGTATCTTCCAGGCCATCGCTATCGCCCGTTATGCCAAGGAGATTGGTGCCGATGCCATCGCCCACGGCAGTACAGGGGCCGGTAACGACCAGATCCGTTTCGATATGACCTTCCTCGTGATGGCTCCCGGCGTGGAGATCATCACCCTGACGCGTGACCAGAAACTCACCCGCAAGGAAGAAGTCGATTACCTGAATGAACACGGTTTCTTCGCAGACTTTACCAAGTTGAAGTACAGTTATAACGTCGGCATCTGGGGCACTAGCATCTGCGGCGGAGAATTGCTTGATCCGACACAGGGTCTGCCAGAGGATGCCTATCTGAAACATGTTACCGCCAAGGGGCAGGAGTCGCTCCTGAAGATTCAGTTTGAGAGAGGTGAGATCGTAGCCGTCAATGGAGAGCACTTCGACGATAGAGTAAAGGCCATCCAGAAGATAGAAGAGATTGGTGCCAGTTATGCCATCGGCCGTGACGCCAACGTCGGTGACACGATTATCGGCATCAAGGGTCGTGTAGGTTTCGAGGCCGCCGCCCCGAAACTAATCATCGAGGCCCACCGCCTACTGGAGAAATCAACATTAAGTAAGTGGCAGCAATATTGGAAAGATCAAGTGGCCAACTGGTATGGTATGTTCCTTCATGAAAGCCAGTATCTGGAGCCAGTGATGCCCGACATAGAGGCTATGCTAACTTCGAGCCAGCGTAACGTAACGGGCACAGCCATTCTGAAACTCCGTCCCTACGGTTTCGAGACCGTCGGAATCGACTCCGTCAATGACCTGACGAAGTCCAAACTTGGCGAATATGGCGAGACACAAACTGGTTGGACGGCCGACGAGGCCAAAGGCTTCATCAAGGTCAGTTCCACCCCCCTGCGCGTGTATTACGGTATCCATAAGGACGAAAAGAGATGATCAAGATAGGCATTCTGGGAGCAGCGGGCTATACAGGCGGTGAACTCATCCGCCTGTTGCTGAACCATCCTGAGGCAGAGATAGCATTCGCCAATTCTGAGAGCAATGCGGGGAATCCCGTGGCAGAGATTCATGAGGGACTATATGGAGAAACTGATCTGAATTTCTCTGACGAGATGCCCTTTGAGGATGTTGATATCGTGTTCTTCTGCTTTGGTCATGGCAAGAGTGAGGCATTCCTGAAGGAACACGACATTCCCGCCCATGTGAAGATTATCGATATGGCACAGGACTTCCGCATCAAAGGTAATCACGACTATGTCTATGGACTGCCCGAAATCAACAAGACAGAGATTGCCAAGGCGCAACACGTGGCCAATCCCGGTTGCTTTGCTACCTGCATCCAACTCGGTCTGCTGCCAGCCGCCAAACTGGGTCTGCTTAAATATGACGTGAGTGTGAATGCCATCACCGGCTCGACAGGTGCTGGACAAAAGCCCAGTGCTACCACCCACTTCTCATGGCGCAACAACAACCTGAGCATCTACAAGCCGTTTACCCACCAACACCTGGCTGAGATCTGCCAGTCACTGAAGCAAGTACAGGGCCATCTTGACGTAGATATCGACTTCATCCCCTACCGTGGCGACTTCGCCCGTGGTATCTTCGCCACGGAAGTGATTCGCACCAAGGAAAATGCTAGCGATATAATTGCCGCTTATAAGGATTTCTATCAGGATGCTGCATTTACCCACTATGTAGAAAAGCCCATTGATCTCAAGCAGGTGGTGAACACCAACAAATGCCTGGTGCACATTGATGCCTTCGAGAACAAACTACTCGTCACTTCCTGTATCGACAACCTTTTGAAAGGTGCTGTCGGCCAGGCTGTGCAGAATATGAACCTGATGTTTGGTATCGATGAACGGGCGGGGCTCAACCTTAAAGCCTCAGCATTCTAAAATGGTCGGCTAACGATTGTTAGCCGACCATTTTTATCTCTCCTCGTGTTCACGCATGTAATCACGGGGCGACATGCCGTAAAAACGCTTGAACACCGTAGAGAAGGATGCGGAATTCGCAAAGCCGCAGGCATACATCACCTCGGTAACATTCATACCCTGGTTGGCCAACAACTGGGCTGCCTTTTTCAAACGTATGTTACGGATGAAGTCATGAGGTGTCTGGCCTGTCAGTTCCTTCATCTTACGGTGCAGGTGCACACGACTGATTCCCGCTTCGTCAGCAATCATATCAACACTGAGGTCGGAGTTGTTCAGATTCTTATTGATGCAGTCCATGATACGTTCCAACAACTTCTCGTCAGGCGACTTGATGCGGATATCATCAACCTGTTCCTCCAACTCATCATTACGTTCATACTTCAAGCGTAATAAGCGGTGGGTATTGATAAGGTTGAGGACTGTACGTCGGAGAATATCCATATTAAACGGCTTCACAATATAAGCATCTGCACCAGTTTCCAGTCCCTCCAACTTGTCTTCATCACGACTCTTGGCAGTGAGTAGAATAACGGGAATGAAGTTGGTATTTGGATTGACCTTGAGTTTTGAACAGAGGGTCTTACCATCCATTTCCGGCATCATCACATCACTGATGACAAGGTCTGGGTGTGCGTGATAGACCTCCGCCAGAGCCTCACGACCGTTGGTACACGCACGAACATCATAATCACGCTCGAGTTCTTTCTCCAGATAACTGCGGATTTCGTCATCATCTTCTGCAACAACAAGGGTAAGTTTACGGTTGGTAGGTATCTGCAACATAGGACTGTCTGCCTCTTGCTGTTCTTCTATATCGGTAGCCATCAAGGTACCGACGGCGCTCTCGGCATCAGAAAGCATCTCCTCTGGCTTTAAATGCGCATTCCCCAACGGGATGGTTACGACGAACTCACACCCTTGTTCGAGATTTCTCGCCGTAATGGTACCATGGTGTAACTCTACCAGTGAGCGGGTGAGGTCAAGGCCGACACCTGTTCCGGCATTACGGTCGTTGACGACAGAAGACGACTGGTAGAACCGTTGGAAGATACTCTCCAACTTGTCTGCAGGGATATTCTCGCCATTATCGCGGATAGCGATGGTGGCATGATCAGCATCGTGAGTCAGGCTAATGCCGATCTCACCGCCTGTTGGTGTGAACTTGAAGGCATTGGAGAGTATATTCATTACGACTTTGTCAAAGTTAGAACGATCGACCCATGCAAAAAGTTCATCACAATCATGCTCATACAGCAGTTTGATCTGTTTGGTCTTTGCCTGATTCTCAAAAAGTGAATAGATATCCTGAATGAAGGCCACCAAGTCGGTTTCCCTCATCCTCATCTGCATAAGTCCTTTGTCTATCTTCCTGAGATCCATCATCTGGTTAATCAGGCTTAGTATGCGTTCAGCATTACGCCGGATTGTCTCATAAATACTCCTGCGGCTCGGGTCATCGTCATTCTTGATAAGTGAGAGAAGCGGGGCAATGATGAGTGTCATAGGTGTACGGATCTCATGGCTCATGTTCACGAAGAAACGCACTTTTGCCTCCCCCATCTCCTCAGCATGTAGATGTTCTTGCAGACGCAGTCTGCTCTGCTCCCTATGCCGACGATATGCCAGATATTGCCAGATAAAGAGTCCGGCAATGAGGGCATAGATGAAATAGGCCCAAGCAGAACGATACCAAGGGCTATGAACCACCACAGTGAATGAGCGGTCTGGCGTTTGAATATTATTGCGCTCTGCCTTTACACGGAAACGGTAGGTGCCTGGCGGCAGGTGGGAGAAAGTAATCTCGTTCACACCCGCCTTCAACTGAGAGTAGGGCTCGCCGTTAATGCTGTAGAGATAGGATATATGTTCCGGGTTCTCATACGTCAGTGTCGAGAACGTGATGGCAAACGAGTTGTCGTGGTAACTCAGTTCAAAGTGGTTACTGGCGAAGACGGTGGTATCCGTCACCTGATAATTTCCTGACATAGATGCCCGGTTCACAACCTGTCCGTTGATGGAGAATGAGGTCAGTTGCACGGTGGCATCCCACTGATCCTGCACGATTTCCTGCGGCTTAAACCAGGTCACACCCCCAGTACCACCCATGATAACGATACCATTGGGGGTAACACAGGAGGCACCGTCACTGAACTCATTGCCCTGCAGTCCATCGTCAGAGAAATAGTTCTGTGACTCGTCGTTTACAGGATTTAAACAAGTAAGACCATGATCAGTTCCTACCCACAGCAGTCCTCCCTGGTCTCGCTCAATGGCAGAGATGCCGTTGTCGGTCAGTCCATCGGCTGTCGTATAGTGTTTCGTCTTCTTTGTGGCGAGGTCGTAGCAATAGAGTCCTTCGTTCGTACCATACCATAGCCGTCCGTCGTACTCTCTGGCAATTCTGACAGGCACGCTGTAATTAGGGCAATTAGTACCGAAAGTCTTTGTCCAACTCCTACTGGCAATGTCCAAACAACAGATACCCATGGAAGTAGCAGCATAGAGTCGTTGGCCGTCAGGCGATACTGACACCTGCGACACGTAGTTGTTGGTGATGCTATTTATCTTCCTGTCCTTGTCAGCCTCATCTGCCATAACATAGGTCTTGATCTGTCCGTCATGAGGAGAGAAACAGAGCAGACCGTGCCGCATCGTCGCAGCCCACAACTGGCCCTCCTTATCCTTAACAATGTCCATGATAATCAGATGCTCATCCTGGGGATAGGACAATTTATGATATTGCAGCGTCACGGGATCAATCCATCCGCCACCCTCTCCATAGGAACCAATCCATACATGTCCGTCAGCATCCTCTTCAATAGCCATCACAGTCGAAGGGAACCCCTCACTCATGTGCCGGATCAACCGGTCGTTCGCGTCAAGGATATACAGTCCGTCTTTGTCCGTCCCTATCCAGGTGCGCTGACGGCTGTCGATAAGCACGCTGACAACGCATGCAGAACCGATGGTGTTACGTCCGCCCAACTTGTAGCCCATATACCTGAAGCCGCCAAAGTTAATGGATTGGCGATAGACACCTTTCTGGAGCATGCCAAGCCAGATATTACCATGACGGTCTTCAACGATGGAGTATATCTTGCTCTTGGCCAGATCCACCTCCATACTGAAGAAAGGATTGTCCGCCAGTGTACCATTCCCTGGGTCGTAGATAGCCAGCCCCTTCCCGTCATAACCAACGAGGATGTGACCGTTGTGATCGCAGGAAAGCGCAGAGATGGCATTGCTCCCTGTGGCGGCCACATGGACGAACTCATCCCCCTGCTGCTGGTAAAGGCCCATATTAGTACCTAAATAGACATTTCCCTTATGGTCTTCACACAGTCCATTCATTGACAAGTCATTCCTGTCAGACAGATACCGCCGCATCTGCTTTCCGTCGTAGCAGAGCAAACCCTTTCCCGCTGTCGCCATCCAGAGGTTGCCTCTCTTGTCCTCCAACATGGCATTAACAGTATGAATACCGGCAAACGCACCTCCGAACTGCCGGGCTGTATATTTATCCAAAAACTTCATGACGCCCAGCCCAGAGGTCCCAGCCAGCACGTCGCCGTTCCTTCTTTCCAGAAAACAGGTGGCATAACCGTAGTTGTCATTCCCCTGGTCATCCAGCATCCTCACATTATGGAATTCTTCTCCATCCCACGTCTGCAAGGCACCGTACATGCCGAAATAAAACAGACCATGCCGATCCTGCATCATCGAGTTCACATAATTGCTTGCAAGGGTCTTGTCCGTCTCATTCTCCTTTTTGAACACACGGAACTGATAGCCGTCGTAACGGTTGATGCCGTTACGGGTTGTTATCCAGATAAAACCTTCGTTGTCGAGATAGACCTGTGAGACAAAACTGCTTGACAATTGCTGGTTTTCTGTACTGAAGAATTTCCCCATCTGGGCATACACGCTCATCGGGAGGAAAAATACTATTAGTGTTAGTATGGTTTTAGCACGCATTGTCGTTAGTTGGTAATTTTCGGTGCAAAGGTAATACTTTTTCTAATAAAAACAAAAAAGAAACAAGAAAAAAACAAATTGATACAATTTAATTAGTTTTTTTCGAAGATAAACCTTATCTTTGCAGTGTTATGAAAAAGATTTTGTCTATTATCCTATGGCTGGTGTTCGCAATGGGCATCCATGCCGCTGAAAAGTTTGTCGTATTCCAGCCCTCTGCCGGAACATGGCCGCTTCAAGAAATCACCATCGGCTACTCCCCCGAGGAGCATTGCTGCGTACAAATCGCTACCGCCAACCTGCAAGGCGACATAGAGAAAGTGACAGGCATAAAGCCTGAACTCCTCAGAATGTCCCCGTCGTCACCCACGCCGAGGATTCTTGTCGGCACCGTCGGCACGAACAGACAGATCGATGTCTGGGTGAAGCAGGGTGTAATCCGCGACCTGAAAAGCAAGACGGAGAAATACATCATCAAGACTATTGGCGACCAACTGGTCATTGCCGGCAGCGACAAGCGCGGCACGGTCTATGGAATCTACGAGTTATCGCGCCAGATGGGTGTATCACCCTGGTATTACTGGGCCGACGTGCCTGTGGAGAAGCATTCCGAAGTATTCATCAAGAAGGGCGAATATACCGATGGTGAGCCTGCCGTCAGATATCGCGGCCTCTTCCTCAACGACGAGGCACCATGTCTGACCTCATGGGTCAAAAACACTTTTGGTACGAACTATGGCGACCACCATTTCTACGAGAAAGTGTTTGAACTTATCCTGCGCCTGAAAGGTAATTACCTGTGGCCCGCCATGTGGGGGTGGGCTTTCTATGCCGATGACCCAGAAAACCTGAAAACTGCCGATGCGATGGGGGTGATGATGGGCACCTCGCATCACGAGCCGATGGCGCGCAACCATCAAGAGTACGTCCGTAACCGTAAGGGATGGGGCGCATGGAACTACGCCACTAACAAGGATAACCTCGACCGTTTCTTCCGTGAAGGCATCGAACGCATGAAGGCTACCGACGACATCGTGACCATCGGCATGCGCGGAGACGGCGACGAGGCCATGGGCAACGGCACCGACACCAAACTCTTAGAAACCATCATCGACAATCAGCGCAGCATCATCAAGGAGGTGACAAAGCGTCCCGCCAAGGAAACGCCCCAAATATGGGCTCTGTATAAAGAGGTACAGGACTATTACGATGCCGGCCTACGCGTGCCCGATGATGTTACGGTGCTGCTTTGCGACGACAACTGGGGTAACGTGCGCCGTCTGCCCACCTCCAAGGAGCGACAACGCAAAGGCGGCTGGGGACTCTATTACCACGTCGATTATGTCGGTGCACCGAGAAACTCGAAATGGATTAACGTCACCCCGATACAGAACATGTGGGAACAACTGCAACTTGCCTACAACGGTGGCATCCAGAAACTGTGGATCCTGAACGTGGGCGACCTGAAACCCATGGAATATCCCATCCAGTTGTTCATGGACATGGCGTGGAATCCCACGAAATACCGGGCTGCCAACCTGCTCGACCATCCGAAAGCCTTCTGTGCAGAGACTTTTGGCGAGGATCAGGCAGAGGAGGCTGCAAGTCTGCTGAACCTCGTAAGCAAATACAACGGTCGCATCACCTCCGAGATGCTTGATGCCACCACCTATACCACCGATGAGTTCGCACAGGTGGTCAGCGACTATCAGACCCTGGAGGCCAAGGCCCTCAGGCAGTTCATCACCCTGCGCCCTGAATATCGTGATGCCTACCGTCAGATTATCCTCTTCCCCATTCAGGCCATGGGTAATATCTACGAGATGTACTATGCCCAGGCGATGAATCACCAACTGGCAGCACAGGGAGATCCCGAGGCTAACTGCTGGGCAGAGCGCTGTCGCCAGGCTTTCAAGAGGGATTCGCTATTGAACCTGCAATACAACAAGGAGATAGCCGGTGGCAAGTGGGACGGTATGATGATCCAGAAGCACATCAGTTATACGGAGTGGAACGACAACTTCCCCGCCGATGTCTGTCCGGCTCTTTTCGAAGTGGATGCCTCCGGAAACAGCCCTGTCTTCTCGCCCTGTAACGGCTATATCAGCATAGAGGCCGAGCACACTTGGAGTCGCACGGATGCCAACGGAGCACAGTGGACAGTCATCCCCTACATGGGACGTACCCTGAGCGGCATCACTCTGATGCCCTACACCGCCAATACTGATGGCGCAGCCCTCACCTATCGCTTCAAGGATGATGGCACAAAGACTGCCAAAGTGCATATCATCACCAAATCCACTCTCGATTTCCTCGACAAAGGCGGACTTGTCTATGAGGTGGGAATCGACGAGAACTGTCCCGTGAGTGTGAACTTCAACAGCAACCTCAACGAAAAGCCCAGAAACATCTACAGCATCTATTACCCCACTGTCGCCAAACGCGTCGTAGAAAAAGAGATAACACTGCCTCTTACTGCCTCTCAGGATACCCACACGCTGACCATCCATCCGCAGGACCCTGGTATCGTGTTCGAGAAGATCGTCATAGACCTTGGCGGGTACCAGCGCCAATACCTTTTCGGAAAGGAATCACCCAAAGAATACATGAGCACATCACCTGCCAGTCAGAATGCCAGCAGTTGTCCATTGGTCTATGACTCGGAACATACTGGGGCCGGTTTCCCCAAGCCTGCTATGCCCTCCGCTGACGAACTCCCTGTACAGAAGGAACTCCCCGACCCGCTGAAAGGTGTCTGCGACTTCAGCGACTGGTCTCGTCGGCGTAATGAAATAGCCTCCTTGATCCAGCACTATGGTATCGGTGAGAAACCTACCGTGGAAAAGGAGCAGGTGAAAGCCCGCATGGACGGCGACACGTTGATTGTCGATGTCACCGTCGGCGACGAGACACTGACGCTCCGCAGCGAGATCCGATATCCCGCCACCGGACAGCCGCCTTACGCCTTGATGATCGGTAGTAGCGGCATCGCCCTGCCCCGACAACTCTTTGAGAACCGTCCCATCGCCACAATGGTGTTCCATGAGAAACAGGTCAATGACTACGGCCAATGGGGGCCGCATCACGAGCGCGGCGAACATAACTTCGACCGTCTCTATCCCCAGTTGAAGGACAACGGTGCCTACAGTGAATGGGCATGGGGCTTCAGCCGCCTTCTCGACGGTCTCCAGCAATTAGGGCCAGAGATCACGAAGATCGACATGAGCCATATTGGTGTCACAGGCTGCTCATACGCCGGTAAGATGGCGCTCTACTGCGGTGCCTTCGATGAGCGTGTGGCGCTCACCATCGCCCAGGAACCTGGTGGCGGTGGTGCTGCTGCCTGGCGTGAATCCTATCCGAAGGACAGTGTGGAGAATCTCGACAAGACCGACTACCACTGGTTCTTGGAGAGTCAGTTGACGAACTTCGGAGGGGAGAAGGTCTATCGTCTGCCCTACGACCAGCATGAACTCTGTGCCCTTGTCTGCCCCCGTGCCCTCCTGCTACTCGGCAACCCCGACTACAAATGGCTGGCCGATGACGCCATGCTCGTCTCTGCACAGGCCGCCTACAAGGTATGGGAGCACTTTGGCATCGCCGACCGTATGGGCTGGAGCATTGTCGATAGTCATGGTCACTGCCAACTTCCCGAGCGCCAGTGGCCGGAAGTTCAGGCTTTCATCGACCGTTTCCTCCTGGGCCGTAACACCAATACAAGTAACGTGCAAATCAATATCAGGAAATAACAAAAGTTCCTCTTAGATTAGACACCAGAAAAGCGAGGTCCGGACTTTCACAAGCCCGGACCTCTTTAAAACAATGTAAAGTTCTAAAATTGTCCATAGATGTGGACAATATCATTGACCGCTGCCCAGACCGTCGGCAAAGCCGGCGTATGTATGCTTGCGGTAGTAGTTCTGATCCCACAGACCCACGGGCTGGTTAGCACGCCATCCGCTGCTAGCGGGACTGTCGGTGGCACACCACTGGCAGATACCCCACTGCTGGGCTGCAGGGATGATTTCCTTGTACTTCTGGATAATCCATGTGTAGAACTCAGCCATAGCATGGTGCTGTTCTTCCGTGACGTCGGCAGTCTTCACATCATTACCTGCCTCATCCACCAGTCCCATGTCGAGTTCGGAGATACGGACGAGTTTACCCGACTCGGCCATCAACTTGAAGGAGTTCTCAATGGCCTTCTTCTTGCTCTCCTGGGTGCTCGCATTCATATAGTAGGAGATGTGCATCTGCGATCCGATACCGTCGATCTTCGTTACGCCATCGGCTTCCCACCTCTTGATCCACTCAATAAGACTCTTCAGTTTCTTGTTCTGATCCCAGTCGCTCTCGAGGTTGTAATCATTGATGAAAAGTTTCAGGTCGTTGCCGCCATACTGACGGGCTTTCTTCACGGCTGTACGGACATACTCGAGGTCGCCCATATAGTCCTGCCAGAAGAAGTCGTCGTTCTTCTTGAGATCCTTAATCTTAACCTTACCATGCTGCAGGTCATAGATGCCGTCGCCGTCGGTGTCTTCGCCTGAAATGGCTTCATTCACCACATCCCAGGCTTTGACGAGCACCTCGGTACCTTCCTCGTTCTTACAAGCCTCCATCATGCCACCGACCCACAGATCCATGGCATAGGTCAAAGTATCCAACAATTCTTCAGGCGTTTGAGGAATGCCTTCAGTATTGTCAATCTCCTCCTCGATGATGAACTTAATATTGTCGAAATAGTAGGTCACATCAGCATCACGAGTCTTCGAGAGGTTGAAGGCAATAGACTTCATGCCATTGGCACCGGCCATGCTGCCGTCAATCGTCACGTCGCGAGACCATGTCTGCCAATCAGTGGTGAAACTCGGAGAACCGACACAAGACCAATGCTGATACTCACCAGGATTATAGTGAGCCTGCGTGTCAGCAGAAGCGTCCTGACTGGCCTTATAGTCGAACTCTATATGGAACTTAGTATCTGCGGGCAGAGGATCGTCCAGAACAATCCAGAACTGCGTATCCCAGTCCTCGGCGGCACCAGCGGGCGCAGTCACCTTGATACCGCGAGAACCATCCTTACCAACGCCGTCCGTAATCGTGGAATTCTCCACAGGACCGTTATTCTCCTTAGTCACGAAGTTCTTGTTCTCGTTACCCTCCATATCACCATTGGCAATCAGATCGGTCTGCACAATGGTCGAGCCAGAAGGCTTAGCCTGTTCAACAACGGCAATCCACGACATATCGTCGAAGTAATAGTTGTTTTCTTCACCCAGTTCGTTTAGGTTGAAAGCAATGGTATGCATACCACTACCACCTGCCTGGTCGCCAGAGATTGTGCCATCGTAGGTAATTTCCTGCCATTCAGTAGTAATGCTATAACTGTTGTTAAGCATCAGGTAGAAAATATAATTACCAGGAGCATCATGAGACTGAACAGAAATATTGGCATCCTTGTCGGCACGAACCTTCATCTTGAACTTATACTTATCACCAGACTTCCAGATATGGTCAGGTGTGGTGATAAAGAACTGGGTATCCCAAGGGTTCGTTGGATTGTCGATGGCATGCACTTTCACACCACGGGAGCCATCCACACCGACACCGTCGTCAATGCGGTTCACATCGCCACCACCGTCACCGTCGCGGCAGACGAAGTTAGAAGCATCTGCACCTTCGCAGTTACCATTTGTCAACTGCTCCTCTTCAACCTCAATGGTTTCGCCTTCACCTGCATTAGGATCCACAGGAGCCACCTTATTGGCGACCAGCGTCTTCAGCCATGCTGTAGGTTGCTGGGCGTGCCAAGCCAGTGTATGACCATAGATACTAATACCAGCATTCGTGGCTTCTTTGACATACGCTTCAACGGTACCGAAGTTCATATTACCGTTCTCATCCACGCAAGAGCCCATCTTCATGGCGTTACCAGCCACCGTCTCGTTGAAGTTGGCATTGGTCACCACATAGGCCACGCCCTGATTGGCATAGTCGGCTGCATCTGTTCCCACACCCAGATGGAAGTTGGGGTCAGAGACATACTCCTTCAGAGCCTTATATTCAGTAAGATAAGCATATTTCTCAGTCTTATCCGGACGTCCCACCTCAAAGTTGCGGTCGAACTCCTCGGCACAGGAAGCCATCAGCATGGCTCCAAGTGCTAATATGATATATTGCTTCTTCATTGTTACCAATTTTTCGCGTTACTTTTTATAAACAGGTGCAAATTCTTCGATAGTCACGCCACTGCGCTGCCAGACCATCTTCTCATGGGTAGAGAAGGTTTTGCCATTACCGAAATCAACAGTGTAATTCAGTTCGAGGCCGTCACGATCCTTGTCGCCCCAGGCCTTCTTCTCAGTATTGTCACCCCAAGAACCAGTACCTAAAGCGGTTGCACCGTCGGTCAGAGAGGTAATCTGGCAGTTGTTACTACCATCGAATGATAGTCTCAAATCTGCCTGATAGACCTGGTCTCCATCCTGATAAGACACGGTGTAAGAACAATCACTGAGTGAAAGAGTTCTGACCTCCACAGGTTGAGCCTTCTCGATATCAGCCGTTGACGTGGTACCATGTGTCAGCCAAAAACCAGAATACTTGTTCTGGAACTTCACACAGTAGAGTACGTAGTCCATGGGCTTGACATCCCAGACAGTCGCATCGGTGCGAGAACCCGTCTGTCCCTCGTTCAGGCTACCCGTGAGTATTTTTGTAAAACCAGTCTGACCGGTCATCACCAGAGGAATCACATAGGTATTCTTCACGGCATCGGGGTCGCTGAAGAAAGCATCGGTCAATTGCACCTCAGTGGCACCGTTCATCGTGCCATTAAAGGCCAGCGTCGTGGTAGAGAGTTGATAGTAGTTTTCCGGCATGACCTTTACAGGTGTCACCTCGTCCTCGAAGAAGAGGTTGTCGCAGAGAGAGTTGTCAACAGCCACCGTCACAGAGCCGTCAATACCATTGTATGAACCACCGAAAGTGGCCATAATCTTGCACTTATGAGCCTGATCCATAGATGTGTCGTATTCATCATCACCCAGCACGATGGTACGTACAGGATACTGATAGGGAAAATAGACTGTCGTGCCCTCCTCGAAGTCGGGGAAGTCGATGTCTCCGTTCTTACATGACCAGAGCGCACAGGCAATACTGATACCGAAGATGAATTTCAATATATTACTTTTCATATCTTTTACCTTATTACAATTTTACGTTTTAACCTTTCCTTATCTCCAGCCGTCATTCTGTTGCAGATTATCCCACTTATTCATTTCAGAATAAGGGATAGGACCATAGTACATGTAGTCTTGATACTTACGTTCTTCAACAGTGAAATACTCATAGGCAAAGCCGTCGCCACTGGTCGTAATCTTCACACCCTTGGCAGACTCATTGAGGTCAAGTTTCCAACGACGGAGATCCCAGAAGCGATGGTTCTCGAAGCAAAGTTCCAGACGACGCTCGTTACGGATGAGTTCACGCATTGCCTCCTTCGACTTAGCGCATTCATCCAGATAGGGGTCGTTATCACCACCGACACCTGCACGCTTGCGAATAGCCTTTATCACATCATAGGCAGAATAACTGGCACCGCCGACTTTAGCCATTGGGCCCTCAGCCTCATTGGCAGCCTCGGCATAATCCAGGAAAATCTCCGTATAACGGATGCGAGCACCAAAATGGCGCTTGTTGTGATTAGACAGCGAAAGGTTCATATCGCTACGCAAGAGTTTACGCAGATAAAAACCTGTGATGGTTGACTTGCCACTCTCACGGTTGATACCGTCCAGATCCGTATTGTCAGCAGCCGTGTTAATAGGCGTATCGTTGGCGCCGATAGCGTCGCCATTAACTAAGATATACTCCTTCAAGCGTGGATCGCGGTTCTCATACGGATTTTTGGCATCGTAGCCTGAATTCGCATTGCTGATAGGATAGCCGTTTGCCATCGGGAAGGCATCCACCAGGTTCTGTGTCGGGTTGACACGGCCCTTGCCCTTCAGAGAGGGAGGATAGTTGTCTTCCTCATAATTGGCTCTGTCATCAACCACCCCACGCCAGCAGATCTCTGCGGGGTCAGGATCATCATATGCAAAACTTTCAATCATGCTCTTGTCGCAGAACCAGCGCCATCCGTTCGGATCCATACCAGAAAGGCCTCCCACACTATTCAGGGCTGTTGCAGCAAGCTGTGCAGCCTGAGCGTATGTGGTGGCACCTGCTGAAGCGTATGCAGGAGAAGCAGCGAAAAGGGCTACCTGAGCCTTGATGGCGGCAATCATACGACCATCGATCTTACCACGCTGCAACTTACCGAAGGCACGATTGTAATCGGCATTCGTTCCACCAATCTGCTTATACTTAGCAGGGATATCGCCATTGTTGATATCACCATACTCCATGGGCACATATTTCAGGGCCTCGTCGAAGTCGGACATAATCTGGTCGATGCACTCCTTGAAAGTGTTACGCGGCAGGTTAAAGTCTGACGAACCGTCCTCAGAGGAGAGATGGATGGGTACACCCATCAACTGACCACCCACCATGCCACAGTGGGCACGAAGCAGATAGTAGAAGTGCAGACCACGCAGGGCGTATGCATTTCCCTTGTAGTTATCCTTGTGCATCTCATTCACGGCTTCAGAAGAATAGTCCCACAGCACCTCATCAGCATTCTCTAAGAAAATGTTCAAATACTGGATGGCATGATAGCGTGTCTCCCACTCGTTAATCGGGTTATTGTCCGATTTCCAGTAATCAAGCGTGGAGGCCATCTTCTTGTAATTGTTGTTAATGTCGTTGATAACCGCATTATCAGTAGCCACATCCGTCATATTCGTAGGATTCTCCTCGTATGGCAGCACCAGATTGGCATTGTCCATGATACCACGAGCGAACTGAGGATCGATATACATCTGCGAGATGTCGTTATTGTTCTCAATTGCCGGCTCGAAGAGATCATCGCAAGAGGCGAGACCGCTGATGACGCAGATGCCACAGACGAATTTCAATATATTCTGTTTCATACTCTTTGTCGAATTAGAAGTTTACTTTTGCACCGATATTATAGAAACGCGACTGAGGTGCGCTCTCTACATTCATCTCTAAGATTTCACGTTCCTTGGCCAGCGTCAGCAGACTATTGCCACTGACATAGACAGAGAGTCCCTTGACGATACCATTGCCAATAATGGTCTTCGGGAAGTCGTAGGTCAACTGTACCTTTGCAAGATCAAAGCGTGATGTATTGTACATCCAGAAATCAGAGTTCTGCTCGTTGTTGGCACCGCTCTGAGTGGTCAGACGAGGATAGGTAGCCGTGGCGGCTGTCTCAGGCGTCCAGCGTCCGCGGACGGCTGCAGAATACTTCTTCTCACCAGAAATCCACCAATATCTGTTGTCCTTTATGGCATGACCACCGAAACCACCGATACCAAGAATAAACAGCGAGAAGTTCTTGTACTTGAAGGTCAGGTTGATACCAAGCGTTGTGGGGGCACCATACCAACCGCCCTTGCCCAGATCAATCTGATCCTTGCCGTCGATGACGCCATCGCCGTTCTGATCCTTGTACTTCAGGTCACCAGGTTTGACGTTACCGCCGAGTGCAGGCTGCGGAATTGTCTCCAGCAGTTTTCCATCAGCATCGAAGTCTGACTCTGAGAAGAATCCAAGACATTCATAACCCCAGATAGCATCAAGTGCCTTGCCCTGACGATACTGATATTCGTCAGCATAGTTGTTATCATCGCGCTGGGTAGCCTTTGTCGTGTAGTAGGTCAGGTTAGCACCAGTTTCTACACCGAAATCGCCAAAATCCTTCTTGTACTTCACAGCCAAGTCGAAGCCTGTACGCCTGTCCTTATTGTAATTCAAATAAGAGAGGAAGGACGACTCCGGGTAATAGACCTTGAAATAACTGGGCAACTGGTTAGCCGCAGTGATGATACCACCGTCCATCTCGCTATTGAAGACTGATGCGTCGATGCTCAGGCTGCGATTCAGGACTTCTGCATGGATCGATGCAGAAATCTCCTTACGCTTGATGTAGGTAAGACCATCATTGGCACCCCGCTTGGACTGATAGAGGGAGAAACCAGTCAGACCGTTCCAGTCAAACCAACCACCACTCTGATACGTACCGAGGTACATGTAATAGTTCTCAATGTCAAGATCGGTCTTCAGGTTGCTGTAACTGGCGCTCAGTTTCAGGTCGTCAAAGAAACCACCTTCCATGAACTTCTCCTTGGCGATGTTCCATCCCAAGGTCACAGAGGGCGAGAAACCTGCCCGCTTGCCTTCTGGCAACTTGGCAGACCAGGGAAGGGCTACGGCTGCATCCAGATAATATTTGTGAGCAAAGTTATAAGAAACTTGTGCAGCGAGGTTCGCATTACTGATTCTATGATACTGTCCAGACTTAGTGGTCTGATAACCATTGGCAATCAGCATGGCATAGACATTGTGCACGTCATTAAACGTATTGATGTAGTCGAAGTGGGCATTAAACGTAATGGTCTGGTTATCCGTACCACCACCCAGGTTCTGTTGTCCTGACTTTCTGTCAGTAGTCTCATGATTATTCAGTGACAATATCAGGTCTGGACCGTTGTAGTTACTCCAGGACGGCTCAAAGGTTGCGTAGTCGTTTTTGTAGGAGAGCGAATAACTGGTCTGATAATCCACTGCCATCAGCGTATGGAAGGACAAGCCCTTCAATATACCGCTGAGATCGAAGTTCAGGCCTGCGTCGAACTGGAACTGACGACTCACCCATGTATTCCTGCCGGCTGCATAGTAATCGGCAATGATGTTAGTCGGTTCCGTAAGGGTTCCGCCAAGGAAATACTGGCCGTCGATGATATTGCTCGACGACGACAGAGCCTGCTGCGGCTGCACAGCATTCGGATCCAGATAGGACATCGGGATCAGTGGGCTGTAGCGGTTCGGACGCCAGCGGGCAGACACCTCCCAATAGTTCAGGGTATATGTCTGGCCGTTTCTCTGCTCCGTCTGTTTCGAGTTGGCAGAATGGGCATTATAGAAAGTGGCGTTGGCATTGATATAAGCCGAGATGATCCGGCTGATACGCACATCCACATTACCACGCACGTTAAAACGGTCGGTGTAGTTGTTCTTGGCTTCACCGAAGTTCAGGTAGTCGCCATAGCGGTAGTAACTGACGTTCGAGTAGAACTTTGCACGCTCGTTACCGCCCTCAATCTCGACAGTGGCATCCGTACGGTTATAGGTCTTCTTGATATAGTCGCTACTGTAGAAATCCACATCGGAGTAACGATAGGGATTGTTACCACTGGCGTAGTTGTAGATCTGCTCATCGGTATAGAGTGCGGCCAGGCCGTCGTTGGCGCGGGCCTCGTTATAGAGCGACATATACTCTGCAGAGCCAATCCACTCAGGGTAGGCCTTTGCCACGTTCCAGCCAGTGTTGATACGACCAGTAACGCTCAGGCCATCGGTAACACGGCCACGCTTCGTAGTAATCATGATCACACCCTTGGCGGCACGACTGCCGTAGAGCACCACAGCCTGGGCGCCCTTCAGGAAGGTGACCTCCTCAATCTCTGAAGGCAGCACGTTGTTGGCATCACGAGGTACACCGTCAATCAGTACGAGCACCGGATCAGTAACGCTCGACTCTGTGAAGCCCCACATAGAAGCACCATTGAATCCAGCCACATAGCCCTGCATGTTGTCAAGACTATAGGTATTGTAGTTCTTATCCATCAGGTCCCTGTAGTTCAGGCTGGAGACACCGCCCAGAATGTCTTCCTTGGCCACCTTCCGGAAGGCCACATTGACCTGGGCTGAATCCGCAGCATCAATCTGTGCCTCAACGGGCATAGCCACCGACAAGGCCAGGAGAGTTGACAGTATGATATATTTATTATGTTTCATATCTTTTACTTATTTACCTTTTTACTTTCTTACTTTTAAAGGTTACCATCCCGGGTTCTGTGGAAATTCTGAATAGAGATAGACTTCTTTCTCTTTCAGCGGCAGCCAATAGTGCTTGGTCTGCAGATTACGCTCCACGATGGTTGTCTCACCCCAACCAGTCACCTCAGCATAACGGGGATCCTGATTTACATAGTCATAGTCACCCACGCGCTTGAACTCCTGACGGGTCTTGATATTGTAAGGATACTCGGTGAGGAGCAGCCAGCGCTGCAGGTCCTGCCAGCGGAAGCCCTCGAAGGCCAACTCACAGGCACGCTCACGACGAACCTCGTCGATGAACTTCTTCTGGTCGGCAGTGAACGTGGCAGCCACATGACCAGCGCCTACACGGTCACGAAGCGTATTGACGGCCTGTTCTGCCGTGATCGGACTCTGAGAACTCTTGAAATTTGCACCCTGCGCAGCAGCACCGGCCTCAGCATAGAGCAGATAGATATCTGCTAGACGCATATAGGGAAGATAGCAACTGAGGGCACCACCCCAGTTATACATTCCATCAACCTTGTTGCTCTGGTGGGGAACCAGTTTCTGACAGAAGTAACCTGTACGACTACCGTCGGCATCACGGGCAGGAACACCTGTCGGAACCATATTTCCACCAGTAAACATCTCCATATACTGATAAACCTTCAATGGTGCATCACCACCTGTAGGTTCACTCAAGATATACTTGAAGCCATCGAATACGATATCGTGATAGAAACGCGGGTCGCGGTCTGCATACGGATGGGTAGGATCAAAGCCGGAATTAGGATTCAGCGAACCGTCAGCCAATACGATAGGCTCGCCATTGGCCATACCGTAGGCATAGGTGATATAGTTGGCCGTCGGCATATGGATGATGGCATCGTGCTCAACGATGTTACCAACCTTCGGGCCCCACAACTTTGCGAAGTTCCAGTTAGAGCCGTTGACCTCGGTTCCCGGGCCTCTCATAATAGCCTCCACTGTGCCAGGCACCTTCCAACTCTGACCAGTGGTACGGAAGATATCGGAGAAGTTGCTCTTGGATCCTTTGGCGGCAACATGGTCGTAGATGCCATAGCCGGGCCTGTTCTTCGAATCATCCTCGGCATAGTTGTACTCCGCCAGAGAATACGGTGTCAAGCCTGCCTCTACATGGGCGATAGCCTCGCCTAAGGCATCAGCAGCACGTTTTGCCATATCTGCGTTGTACTTATAGGTCTCACCAGACTTAAGGGCCCCAGTCTTAGCACCTACCTCATTCAGAGGAGAAGCAGCCCAGAGCAGCACCTTGCCTAAATAGCCGAGAGCGCAGACTTTCGTGATACGGAGGTCGTTCTTACCGAGGGTCTTCTTACCGATAGTGGTGTTATCCCAGTTGTCAGGCAACAGGTCGGCTGCCTCACGATAGTCGGCAGCACATTTCTCTGCACACTCCCTGAACGACAGACGTGGCAACGTCAGCACCTCGTCGGATGGAAGAACGGTGTCAATATAAGGCAGTCCGCCCCACCATTCCATCTGCTGGTGATGCCACCAGGCGCGGAAGAAGAGCAACTGGCCCTTGATGAAATTCTTTTCCTCCTTCGTGCAGTCAGTCATCTTGTCAATATTGGCAAGACCGAGGTTGGCCTTACGGACACAATACCAGGCATGGCCTGACAACGAGTGAGCAAACTTATCGCCAGATGTCGGACTGGAGCCAGGACGGTTCAGCCAACTCTGCTGGCCACCCTTATCCTGCTCATCATACCAGTGACGATAGTCACCTAAGTCAAAGTGAGCAGTCACGTGGGTATCACCACCACCGGCGTTCATGATCTCGTCTTCACCCCAGTTGAAGGTCGTACACCAGTAGCACGACTCTTTATTGGGGATACAATTGTAGATCTCCTCTATGAATCCCTGGAAATTGGTAAAGTTCTTGAACGCCGTCTCCGGATTCACGTCGGAATCCGGCTCCTTGTCAAGATAATCCGTGCAGGATGTCATCCCCAGAGAGAGCATCAGGGCGACTACACCTATTATATATATATTACTAAACTTTTTCATTGTTTTCTCATTTTATAGATTGAACTTTACACCGAGGTTGAAGCGCCTCATGGTAGGATAGGCACCGTTTCCTGCATTACCATTAGCCGCGAAATTCGACTCACGGTCATCCGGCATGCGGGTCCACACCCAGATATTGTTACCGCTCAAATATACCTTCAGGCTATTAAGACCGATTTTTCGAACCCAAGGCTGGGTAAAGGTATAGCCAATCTCCGCGTTCTTCAGACGGATATACGAACCGTCGCAAAGGTACTGAGTACCGTAATAACTCTGATAAGGCGTAGAGTTGAAACGCGGCGTCACAATGTCGGCATTCTCATGGTCTGTGCTCCACCAGGTTCCCTGGTCATAGACATTGGCCACCATCACGTCGGCAAAACTGATCATCGTCACGTCACGGGTCACGTTAGTCACACCATAGAACTGGAGCATCAGGTTAAAGCCCTTCCACTCATAACCGAGCGTGGCGTTATACGTGTTCTGCGGGGTTGTCGGATGACCGTAAGGCACATAGTCGTTCACGTTATCCACCTTACCATCGCCGTTGAAGTCAACGATATAGTAATCGCCTGGCAGTTTCTGACTGTCGTTGGCATCCATCTTCGGTGAGCCGTAGATATCGTCGTATGTCTGCATCATACCCTTGTCAATAAAGGCATGTGTCTGACCGATGGCATAACCGGCTTCCTTACGGTAGGCGGGCAACAGAGGAGCATCATCCTTGACCTTGATCTCATTCTCCGCATGCGTCATGTTCAAGTTAGCCCAGACGCGCATCTTGTTGGCGAACACCTTGTTGAAACGTACCTCAATCTCATAACCTTTAGTTTCCACCTCACCCAGGTTGGCTGTCGCCGGCGACTGACCGAAGTAAGCAGGAACGGCACGTTCGCCACCCTGCACCAGAATGTCGGTACGCTTGTCGCGGAAGTACTCCACAGAACCGGCCAGCAAACCACCTAAGAAGCCATAGTCAAAACCGAGATTGAATTTCTTCACTTTTTCCCAATGCACATTCGTGTTACCGACGGTCTGCTCACGATACCACTGATAAGGCGAATTGCCGTGGTCAACGTCCATTGGTGTAGAACCGCCGTATGCCCAGATATCCTGATAGAGGAATCGTCCACCGACGTTATCATCACCGATCTCACCGTATGAACCGCGGATCTTCAGCATGTCGATGATGTGCTTATCGCGCAGAGGCCTCATAAACTTCTCCTCACTGATCATCCAACCGATAGCACCGGAGTTGAAGAAGGCGAAACGGTTCTCTGGAGAGAACTTCTCAGAACCGTTATAGGCACCGTTGTACTCTAAGAAATACCTGTTATTGAAAGCGTATGTCACACGGAACACCCAATCCTCACGATAACTGGGAATCATGGAGCCCCATGCAGACTCCTGACGGGCGAACACACCCATCGCCGAGACATCGTGCTTACCAAAGGTACGGGCCCAGTTCAACTGCACCTGATAGTTCAGGTTACGGGTTACGTTATTCACATTACCGCCATTAGTGCTCCACTTGTTACCCTGCGTATAGTCGAACTTATCGTAGGCTTCTACAGACTCCTTGTAGTTCGTGATACCTGTTTCGGGATCAATCCATTTGATCTGCGGGTTATTGTAGAGGTCGTTGATACCACGGCCACCTTCCGTGAAGTTGTTATCCCATGCAATCATGGCACGGGCATTCAGGCCCTTGGTGATGAAGTCCAGGTTCTGCTCCAACACGAAGTCGGTATTGACGCGGGTCGTGGTCTGATACTGTGTACCACCCAGGGCCAGACTCATGGCACCGTTATCCACATTGGTGGAACCAGGCAGATAGCCCCAAGAACCGTCACTGTATTTCGGAAGGAACACATCCGGGCTGATATTATAGATACCATTCCAACGCTGTGCTTCCTGCCACTCACTCCAGCCAGCCTGGTTCCACGGCGTCTTCCTGACACCGTTTGATCCAGAGATGTTCACCTTGAACACGGTACTCTTCGTGATGCTGAAGTCAAGGTTGGAACGTACATTCACACGATAGTAGTTATAACCTGTCGTATAGTTACGACCGTTGCCGAAGTCCTTATATAGGTCACCCTCATTTACGAAATCTATACCTGCGAAGTATTTCACGAACCTCGTACCACCGCTAATGTTCAGGTTGGCATTGTATGACATGGCGAAGTCCTCGAACAGGGCGCGCTGCCAATCGACATTTGGGTAGCGCTCCACGATCAGGTTGCCCAGTTCATCCTTCGCATTAGGATCCTGGTTACGATAGTTCTCAATGAAACTGACGGGCTTCACGTAAGCCCAACTCTCCGGCCTGAGGTTCAGTTCATGCTCGATTACCTCGTTACGGGCCATCAGGGCATTGTAGGAATCATACTTATCCGGCAACTTGGAAGGCACCTTCATGATGGCATTGGCCGTCACGTTAATCTGGGCCTTACCCTCGGTACCGCGTTTCGTGGTGATCAGGATCACACCGTTAGCACCCTTCACACCATAGACGGCAGTGGCAGAAGCATCCTTCAGCACGGAGATGGTAGCCACTGACTGGATATCCACGCTCGACATCGGACGCTCAATACCATCGACCAGGATCAGCGGCTCACCAACATACTTCTCAGTACCGTCGATGTTCTGACCCTTGTTCCACGTAGAAGTACCACGGATCACGATGTGGGGTTCCTCATCACCAGGCATACCCGATGATGCTGTCGTCACGACACCGGGCAGGTTACCCGTCAGGGCAGCACCGATGTCATTGATACTGCTGGAACGCTCCAGCACCTCACCCGTGGTCTGGGTGATGGCACCCACCACGGAGGCTTTCTTCTGCTGGCCGAAACCCACGACCACCACTTCCGACAACTGCGTGTTGTCATTCAGCGTCACGTTAAATGTACGCTGCTTGCCCACTTTCAGTTCCCGGGTGTTCATACCCACATAGGAGACGACGATGGTGGTGGATTCCGACGGAACATTCAGCGAGAAGTGACCGTCAAAGTCTGTGACAGTACCATGCGCCGTGTTCCCCTTAATCACGACAGAGGCACCTATCAGCGCCTCACCGTTCGAATCGACGACCGTTCCCTTGATGTTGATGCCGCCCTGTGCCCACGCCGTGGTACAGAGCATCAGCGCCAACAACGACAACGCCACGCGGCGCAGTCGTCCAATTGCAGGGTGAACAGTCTCTTTCACTAAGTTAGTTAACTGTTTCATCTTGTCTGATTTTGATTCATTTTTTATTGATTTGATTTTGGATTATTTGCTCGTTTTAGAACTTTACCGCTTACAAAGGTATAGTTTTTATTTAATTTTATTTTATATTTATATAACAAATATTTTGGAGTTTGCAGGAAAGTTACAAACCGCAAAGAATTTGTTACTTTTAAGAAAACAATCCCTTGTGACAGGACGCTGAATGTCAATTTTCCCAAAAAAGCACATAAAAAGTACGATAATTCATAAAAAGTTATTATCTTTGCAGCGGAGAAACTGATAATTCATCCAAATTATTAACATTATTAACAAAAACAATGCTTATGAAGAAAATTTTTACTCTCGTTGCTATGGCTTTCATGGCCGTAGGTGCAAACGCTCAGGCAGTAGTTCAGGAGATTGACTGGACACAACAGTCTGAGTACTATGATCTGTGGTATCCCTCAGAGACCGCTAGTGTTACTGTTGAGCAGGGTACAGGTCTGATCATCGACTGTCTGCAGTCTGATCCCGACAACGCTAACTACTGGGAGCCTCAGGTTCCGATGATTGGCCACATTCCCGCAATTGCTGAGGGTGGTCAGTATCAGATCAAGTTTGACGTTAATGCTCCTGCTGCTGGTACGATCCGTCTGGATTTCTGCAGTTGGGATGGAACTGGTGCTACTAAGGACGCTGTATTTGATGTGGTTGCTGGTGACAATGAGTTCACAGTTGACTTCCTCGACTATCCTACAGAGTGCACCGACGCCATGGTATTCTACCAGTGCGGCAAGATCCCTGGCAAGCATGTCATTAAGAAAGTACAACTCATTGATCTGGAAGGTGAAGGAGGCGGTGACACACCTGCTGCAGAGACCGAGACTGTTCTCTGGGAAGGTTCGGCTCTTGTTAACGGATGGGCAGACCAGCCGACGTTCCTCAGCGATGGCGCTACAGAATTGACAGAAGCCGGTGCGGCTGCTGGCGACAAGATCCGCATCTATGGATCGGCTCCCGATGATCAGTGGCAGGTAGAACTCTTCGATGGTCACTGGGGTGGCATGTTCGAGCGCTTCTCTGGTGCAGACCTTGGCGCCGACAGAGAATCAACTATCGTTGACCTCGCTACTCAGGGTTATTTCGACTACACCATCACTGATGACTTCCTGACCACCGTTACCGCAGTTCAGAACTGGGGCGGTACTTTCCTCCTCAACGGTGACGGCAACCTCACAGTCACCAAGGTGTCTCTTGTCAAGGGCGGAGCAACTGGCATCCAAAACGTACAGGTGAAGAAGGCAACGAATGACGCCATCTACAACCTCGCCGGCCAGAAGGTTGACAAGAACTATAAGGGCATTGTCATCCAGAACGGCAAGAAGTTCTTCCAGAAGTAATTTATACATTATTGTTATATTTAGGGGCTGACAATCGCTTGTCAGCCCTTTTTTTGATACTACATCAAAACTATCTGCTACACTATGAAAAACAAATCTCGGAATAATTGCGTACCTTTGCACCAATGAAATCATCACTAACTAAATCAACATGAGACATTTGTTATCAACCCTCTTGCTGAGCATGCTGGCCCTGACGGCCAACGCCCAGAAACCAGATCCCAATTTCTACATCTTCCTCTGTTTCGGACAGTCGAACATGGAGGGAGCCGCCCGTCCTGAAGCCCAGGACCTGAAGAGCCCCGGCCCACGGTTCCTGTGGATGCCCGCAGTGGATTACCCCGCCACCGAAACACTCCCTGAAAGGAAGATGGGCGAATGGTACGAGGCCATCCCCCCACTCTGTCGTCCGAATACAGGATTGACACCTGCCGACTGGTTCGGCCGTACGCTGGTGGCCTCCCTGCCTGAGAACATCAAGATCGGCGTCATCCATGTGGCCATCGGCGGCATCGACATCAAGGGATTCCTGCCCGACAGCATTGACAACTACGTGAAGACCAAGGCGCCGAACTGGATGAAAGGCATGCTCGAGGCCTACGACAACAACCCGTACAAGCGTCTGGTCACACTGGCCAAGAAGGCTCAGAAGGACGGTGTCATCAAGGGTATCCTGATGCACCAGGGCGAGACGAACACAGGCGACCCCCAGTGGGCCGGTATGGTGCAGCAGGTCTATGACCATCTCTGCGGCGACCTGCAGTTGAAGCCTGAGGAGGTGAACCTCTATGCAGGAAACATCGTACAGGCTGGTGGCAAGGGTGTCTGCATCGGCTGCAAGAAGCAGATCGACGAACTGCCCCAGACCCTCCACACCGCACAGGTCATCTCCTCCGACGACTGCACCAACGGTCCTGACCGTCTGCACTTCGACGCAGCGGGCTACCGTGAGTTGGGCTGTCGCTATGGTGAGGCCGTGGCACGCTTCCTCGGCTACGAGCCCAAGCGCCCGTATATCGAGATGCCCAAGCGGATTGAGGTGCCTGCCGATGCCTTCATCGCAGAGACCACCGTTCCTGGCAACGAATTCCCGAAGGTCGATAAGGAAGGGCGCGCCTATTTCAGCATCCAGGCCCCGGAGGCCCGTAAGGTGGTTGTCGATATCTGCAACAAGAAGTACGACATGCAGTCCGACGGCAAGGGAGGCTGGATGGCTGTCACCGATCCCCTACCCGTGGGCTTCCACTACTATTTCATGAACATCAATGGCGTGAACTTCATCGATCCCGCCACGGAGACTTTCTTCGGCTGTAACCGCGAGTCGGGCGGCATCGAGATCCCCGAGGGTCCCGAGGGCGACTACTACCGTCCCCAGCAGGGTGTTCCCGCTGGCTGCGTGCGCAGCATCTTCTACTACAGCAACGAGCAGCAGAAGTGGCGCCACGCCATGGTCTATACGCCCGCTGAGTATGAGAAGAACGCCAAGAAGCGTTATCCCGTGCTCTACCTGCAGCACGGTATGGGTGAAGGCGAGACCAGTTGGAGCAACCAGGGACACATGCAGCACATCATGGACAATGCCATCGCCGCCGGCAAGGCCGTGCCGATGATCGTGGTCATGGAGAGCGGCGACATCAAGGCCCCCTTCGGACAGGGTCAGACCATGGAGTCCTACGGCACCTCGTTCTATCCCGTCCTGCTCAACGACCTCATTCCCTATATCGATGCCAACTTCCGCACGAAGACCGACCGCGACAACCGCGCCATGGCTGGTCTCTCATGGGGTGGTCACCAGACGTTCGACATCGTGTTCAACAACCTCGACAAGTTCGCCTGGCTCGGCACCTTCAGCGGCGCCATCTTCGGCCTCGACGTGAAGACGGCCTACAACGGTGTCTTCACCAATGCCGACGAGTTCAACAAGAAAATACATTATATGTACATGAACTGGGGCTCTGAGGACTTCATCAAGAGCGGCGACATCGTCAAGCAACTGCGTGAGATGGGCATCAAGGTCGATTCCAGTGAGTCGGCTGGCACAGCCCATGAGTTCCTCACCTGGCGTCGTGGCCTGAACGAGTTCATCCCACACCTGTTCAAGTAAGCGACAATACTCATCATTACCCTTCAGCCAGAAGCCAACTCACTCATTCTGAGCAACTTCGGCTGAAGGGTATTTTTATGTCCTATACGGTACCCCTGTTTCCTGAGGTACTACATGGCAATCGATTGACAATTGTCAAACAATCATCCGACAATTGTCAGACAATCATTTGACAATTGTCAGACGACCAATAGTTACCTCCAAATTTTCAAAAGGGAGCCCCCTTGGGATGCCAATGGCTCCTCCAAGAAACGAAGGAAGCATCCTTCAGCCGAAACCGCTCTGAATGAGAGGGTTAGTCTCCTGCTGAAGGATGAATGAGATATGAAAACAGATGACTGCCAGTAAAAATGACACAAATTAAAAAGTATATGATACTCTACGAGTAATGGTTATGAAAGATTATTTGTATCTTTGCACCCACAATAAACAGAGTATATTACAGACTTAAAAAGCAAATTACAAGATGAAAAAACTATTATTCGCAATGACACTGCTCTTCACAGGCAGCATGTCCGCATTCGCACAGTGGGGACGCCCCGTGGATTACTCGGAAGGTCCCGGCCTGAAGGATGCCTACAAGAATTATTTCACCATCGGTGTGGCCGTCAATCAGACTAACGTCTCTGATGCGGCCCAGATAGAAATCATCAAGAAGCAGTTCAACAGCGTCACCGCTGAGAACGACTGGAAGCCAGGCGAGATCCACCCGCAGGAGGGTGTATGGAACTTCGAGAAGGCCGACAAGATTGCCAACTTCTGCCGCGAGAACGGTATCAAGATGCGTGGCCACTGCCTGTGCTGGCACAGCCAGTTCGCCGACTGGATGTTCACTGACAAGAAGGGCAAGCCCGTGAAGAAGGAAGTCTTCTATGAGCGTCTGCGCGACCATATCCACACGGTGGTGAACCGCTATAAGGACGTGGTCTATGCCTGGGACGTGGTGAACGAGGCGATGGCCGACGACGGCCGTCCGTTCGAATTTGTCGATGGCAAGATGGTCAAGGCCAGTCCCTATCGCCAGAGCCGCCATTTCAAACTCTGCGGCGACGAATTCATCGCCAAGGCCTTTGAGTTCGCCCGTGAGGCTGACCCCACAGGTGTCCTGATCTACAACGACTACAGTTGTGTGGATAACGGCAAGCGTGAGCGTATCTACGAGATGGTGAAGAAGATGAAGGAGGCCGGTGTGCCCATCGACGGTATCGGCATGCAGGGCCACTATAACATCTACTTCCCCGATGAGGAGCAACTTGAGAAGGCCATCGAGCGTTTCAGCGAGATCGTGAACACCATCCACATCACAGAACTCGACCTCCGTTGCAACATGGAGAGCGGTGGACAACTGATGTTCGCCCGTGGCGAGGCCAAACCGCAGCCAGGCTACATCGCTACCCTTCAGGAAGACCAGTATAATCGTTTGTTCCGTATCTTCAGAAAACACAAGGATGTCATTAAGAACGTCACCTTCTGGAACCTCAGCGACAAGGACTCCTGGCTCGGCGTAGGCAACCACCCGCTGCCCTTCGACGAAAACTTCAAGGCCAAGCGCTCACTGCAGGCCATCCGCGACTTCGACGCTGCCGCCGACAACCGAGTGCCGAAGGACGACTGGGTGCCCAACCCCAAAAACCAGCCCGGACAGGAGTATCCGCAGGTGAACAGCGAGGGCTTCGCCCGCTTCCGCGTGGAGGCTCCCGATGCCAAGTCGGTGATCGTCAGCCTCGGTCTCGGTGGCCGTGGCGGTACCGTGCTCCGCAAGAACAAGGATGGTGTGTGGGAAGGAACCACCGAGGGTCCGATGGATCCCGGCTTCCACTACTATCACCTGACCATCGACGGTGGTGTGGTGAACGACCCCGGCACGCACAACTACTTCGGCTCCTGCCGCTGGGAGAGCGGTATCGAGATTCCCGCTCCTGACCAGGACATCTACGCCTGCCGCACTGACATCCCGCACGGCAACATCCAACAGGTACTCTTCTACTCGAAGAGCCTCGGCAAGATGCAGACGGCCAACGTCTATCTGCCTAATGGCTACGGCAAGGTCGTGAAGGGTAAGCAGGAGCGCTATCCCGTGCTCTACCTGCAGCACGGCTGGGGTGAGAATGAGACCAGTTGGCCCGTACAGGGACATGCCGGACTCATCATGGACAACCTGATCGCCGACGGCAAGATCAAGCCCTTCATCGTCGTGATGGCCTACGGCCTGACCAACGACTTCAAGTTCGGCACCATCGGCAAGTTCACCGCCGAGGAGTTCGAGAAGGTGCTCGTGGATGAACTCGTGCCCTTCATCGATGCCAACTTCC
Organism: Prevotella sp.; assembly: GCA_017430675.1. The sequence goes on along the minus strand of JAFRMM010000066.1, from coordinate 13,842 downwards.
TGACCAAAGCCGACAAGTGGAACCGCGCCATGGCCGGTCTGTCGATGGGCGGCATGGAGACGAAACTGATCACGCTGCGCCGTCCTGAGGCCTTCGGCTACTGGGGTCTGCTCAGCGGTGGCCAGTATGCTCCCGATGAGATCAATGATCCGAAGGTGGTGAAGTATATCTTCGAGGGCTGCGGTTCTAAGGAGAACCCCGACGGCATCAACAAGAGCGTCGAGTCTCTGAAGGCTGCCGGCTATAATGCCGAAGGTCTGATCTCCGAGGGTACCGCCCATGAGTTCCTGACCTGGCGCCGCTGCCTCTACCAGATGGCACAGAGCCTGTTCAAGTAAGAAGAAACTCCCTTTATATCCCCGAAAGCCCGCCCTTTTTGAGCGGGCTTTCCTGTGCTTTTACAAGAAAAACAGCCTTTTTTTGATACTTGAAACAAAATGGAAAGTATATGTAACATATTAGTAAGTCAGTTTCAAATATTTAGCGTATCTTTGCACCAGAAATCAGAAAGAGTAAAAAAATTGTTTTAGTTATATTAGTAGTTAGTAGTTTTTCCTTCCTCGGGGCCCAAGAAAAGCGTTTCTTGTCCCGAGGTGTTTTTTTCTCAGATTTTTTTCATATCTTTGCACCCAGTATAAAACCAATAGCAATATGAGACGAACGATTACCACTATCCTGTTGAGTGTCTGCATCACACTGACCATTCAAGCCCAGGAACACCAACTCTGGTACGACAAGCCAGCCACCCATTGGCTTCAGGCCTTGCCCATTGGCAACTCCCATCTGGGGGCCATGGTCTATGGCGGTACCGACGTGGAGGAGATCCAGTTGAACGAGGAGACGTTCTGGAGCGGATCACCTCATGATAATAATAGTACAGAGGCGCGCGCGCACCTGCAAGACGTGCGCGACTCCATCTTTGCCGGCAAGGAAGAGGCGGCACATGCCATCCTCGACAAGTATTTCTTCAAAGGCCCCCATGGCATGCGGTTCCTGCCGCTCGGCAGTCTGAAACTGGCCTTCCGCACATCTGGCGAGGTCAGCAACTATCGTCGCGACCTGGATCTTTCCACCGCGATGGCCACGACACTATACCGTATCGGAGATGCGACCTTTAAACGTACCTGCTTTGCCTCTCAGGCTGACAATGTCATCATTGTACACCTGAAGACTAATCAGACAGGTGCCCTCACCTTCAACATCGCCTTTGACAGTCCTTTGGTCGCCACGAGTCACGTGGATAGCCACCAACTCATAGCCTCCGTGCAGGGTGTGGAACAGGAAGGCATCCCTGCCGGTCTGCAGGCAGAGTGCCGTGTCAGTGTCCAAACAGATGGCGAGATCATCGACAACGAGACGAGTATGCGCGTGAGCAATGCCACGTCAGCAACTCTCTACATCACGGCTGCCACCAACTTTGTCAATTACCACGATGTCAGCGGCAACCCCACCCGGAAGAATATCCAGACGCTGGCTGCCATCAGCGGTAAGAACTATATGAGGCTTGCAGGGGATCACCTCAAGAAATACCAGGAGCAGTATAACCGCGTCAGTCTCTCCCTCCCGAAATGCGGGAAAGAGAAACTGACCACCGATGAGCGTCTCGCCACCTTCGACGGCACCGACCTCGACATGGTGTCGCTGATGATGCAGTACGGCCGTTACCTGCTCATCTCGTCGAGCCAGCCCGGCGGCCAGCCCGCCAACCTCCAGGGTGTCTGGAATGACAAGATGAACGCCCCCTGGGACTCGAAATACACCATCAACATCAATGCCGAGATGAACTACTGGCCCGCCCTCGTGGGTCATCTCGCCGAGACTCAGGAACCGCTTTTCTCGATGATCAGCGACCTGAGCAAGACGGGCGAGAAGACCGCCCAGGAGATGTACGGCTGCAACGGATGGGTGGCCCACCATAATACCGACCTCTGGCGCATCGCCGGACCCGTCGATGGTACCACCTGGGGCATGTTCCCCACGGGCGGCGCCTGGCTCACCACCCACCTCTGGCAACACTACCTCTACACGGGCGACAAAGCCTTCCTCGAGAAGTATTACCCTGTGATGAAGGGTGCTGCCGATTTCCTCATCGACTATATGCAGACCTATCCTAAGGACGGTGCCCTGAAGAATGCCGCCGGCTGGCTCGTCACGGTGCCCACCGTCTCTCCCGAACATGGTCCGATGGGTAAGCGCACCACCGTCACCGCCGGTTCGACGATGGACAACCAGATTGTCTTCGATGTCCTCTCCCAAACCCTCGCCGCTGCTAAAGTCCTCGGCCTCGACGATTCTCAATTATCAATTATCCATTCTCAATTAGCGAAACTCCCTCCCATGCAGATCGGCCGCTACGGCCAGTTGCAGGAATGGCTCATCGACGGTGACGACCCCAAGGATGAACACCGCCATATCTCCCATCTCTACGGGCTCTATCCCTCCAACCAGATCTCACCGTTCTCACACCCCGACCTCTTCACGGCTGCCGCCAACACTTTGCAACAGCGCGGTGACATGGCCACAGGATGGAGTCTCGGCTGGAAGATCAACTTCTGGGCCCGGATGCTCGACGGCAACCATGCCTTCCGTATCATCAGCAATATGCTGACCATGATTCCCGACTCCATCGAGTGGGGACCCCGTGGCGGTACCTATCCCAACCTCTTCGATGCCCATCCGCCGTTCCAGATTGACGGCAACTTCGGTTGTGCGGCCGGAATCTGTGAGATGCTCCTGCAGAGCCATGACGGGGCCGTCCATCTGTTACCCGCCCTGCCCGATGCCTGGAAAGACGGGGAGGTGAAGGGGCTCCAGGCCCGTGGTGCCTTCACCGTGGATATGAAGTGGCAGGAAGGATCCTTACAGGAAGCCGCCATTACCTCTAAGATCGGCGGTACGCTCCGTCTGCGTTCCTACGTGCCACTTATGGGCGAAGGACTAAAGGCGGCCACGGGTGACTGCCCGAACCCCCTCTACGCCCCTGCTGCCATCCAACAGCCCCTGAAGTCGAAGGAACTGAAGAAGTTCCAGTTGCTGTCCGTGCCAACGGTCTATGAGTACGACATCGAGACACTGCCCAGACAGACCATCCGCGTGAAAAAGCAAGATTTATAACCCCATAACCAATAACAATATGCAAACCTTTAAAAAGACTTACAAGGTGCTTCTTGCCCTGTTGTTCGTATGCTGTGCCTGTCTCCCCACATCGGCACAGAAGTATCCCTATCAGAATCCTGACCTGAGTGCCAAGGAACGTGCCAAGGATCTCTGCAGCCGTCTGACGCTGGAAGAGAAGGCCATGCTGATGCTTGATGAGAGTCCCGCCATCCCGCGCCTCGGCATCAAGAAGTTCTTCTGGTGGAGCGAGGCCCTCCACGGTGCTGCCAACATGGGCAACGTCACCAATTTCCCCGAACCTGTGGGAATGGCTGCCTCGTTCAACCCCTCCTTGTTATATCAGGTGTTCGATGTGGCCAGCACAGAGTTCCGTGCCCAGTACAACCACCGTATGCACGACCTCGGCGGAGAGGATGAGAAGTTCCACAGTCTCTCCGTCTGGACGCCCAACGTGAATATCTTCCGTGACCCCCGTTGGGGACGTGGCCAGGAGACCTACGGCGAAGATCCCTACCTGACCTCCGTGATGGGTGTTCAGGTAGTGAAGGGTCTGCAGGGGCCCGAGGATGCCAAGTACCGCAAACTCTGGGCCTGTGCCAAGCACTATGCTGTGCACAGCGGTCCGGAATATACCCGTCATACGGCCAACCTCACCGACGTGTCGGCCCGTGACTTCTGGGAGACCTACATGCCCGCCTTCCAAGCCTGTGTGCAGGACGGTAAGGTACGCGAGGTGATGTGTGCCTACCAGCGCCTCGACGATGATCCCTGCTGCGGCTCTAACCGTCTGCTCCAGCAGATCCTCCGCGACGAATGGGGCTTCCAGTACCTCGTCGTCAGCGACTGCGGAGCCGTCAGCGACTTCCACATGAACCACAAGAGTTCCTCTGATGCCATCCACGGTTCTGCCAAGGCCGTCATCTCCGGCACCGATGTAGAGTGTGGTTTCGACTATGCGTATAAGAGCATCCCCGAGGCTGTGAAGAGAGGTCTGCTCTCCGAGGCAGAGATCGACAAGCACGTGATCCGCCTGCTCGAAGGCCGTTTCGACCTCGGTGAGATGGATGAGCCGTCGCTCGTGGAATGGTCGAAGATCCCCTACTCCGCCATGTCCACCAAGGCCTCTGCACAACTCGCCCTCGACATGGCCCGCCAGACCATCGTGCTACTGCAGAACAAGGGTAATATCCTGCCGCTGAAGAAGAATGCGGAGAAGATCGCCGTCATCGGTCCCAATGCCGACGACGCGCCCCTGATGTGGGGAAACTACAACGGCATGCCCAACCATACCGTCACCATTCTCGACGGTATCAAGGCCAAGCAGAAGAAACTCTATTATAACAAGGGTTGCGACCTGACCTACGACCAGGTGATGGACTGTCAGTTGGCTACCCAGTGTACTGCCGACGGCAAGAAAGGTCTGAAGGGCACCTTCTGGAACAATACCACCATGGAGGGCAAGCCCGTCACCACACAGTATTACACCACACCGTTGGCCGTTACTACCGCCGGTATGCACAACTTCGCCCCTGGTGTGAAGATTGAAGACTTCTCAGCCAAGTACGAGACCACCTTCACGCCGAAGGAGCCGGGCGAGTATGTGGTAAACGTCGAGGGGTGCGGACACTTCGAACTCTATATCAACGGTGAGCGGAAGATCATGCAGCACACCTGGCGCACCACGCCTACCCGCACAGCCATTCAGGCTGAGAAGGGAAAGAGTTACAACATCGAGGTACGCTTCCAGTTCGTCAAGACCTGGAATGCCAACCTGAAGATCAACGTGGCCAAGGAACAGCCCATCGACTATCAGGAGATCATTGCCCAGTTGAAGGGCATCGACAAGGTGATCTTCGTAGGTGGTATCTCCCCAGCCCTCGAGGGTGAGGAGATGCCTGTGAACATCGACGGTTTCAAGGGCGGCGACCGTACCAGCATCGAACTGCCCAAGGTGCAGCGCGAGTTCCTCAAGGCCCTCAAGGCCGCTGGCAAACAGGTCATCTATGTCAACTGCTCTGGCTCCGCCATCGCCCTGACACCCGAGACAGAGAGTTGCGACGCCATTGTCCAGGCCTGGTATCCTGGCCAGGAGGGCGGTACCGCCGTAGCCGACGTGCTCTTCGGCGACTACAACCCTGGCGGCAAACTGTCAGTGACCTTCTACAAGGATGACAGCCAGTTACCCGACTACGAGGACTATTCGATGAAGGGCCGCACCTATCGTTACTTCAACGATCCGCTCTTCGCCTTCGGCTATGGTCTGAGTTATACCACCTTCGAGATTGGTGAGGCAACCATGAAGGGAACGGAAAGCATCACCATCCCCGTGACCAACACAGGCCAGTGCGACGGCACGGAGATCGTACAGGTCTATATCCGCAACCTCGCCGATGCAGAGGGGCCGCTGAAGAGTCTCCGCGGCTTCCAGCGCGTGGAGGTGAAGGCTGGTCAGACAGCCACCGCCACCATCAGTCTCACACCGAAGAGTTTCGAGTTCTGGGATGCCGAGACGAACACCATGCGTACCAAGCCCGGCACCTACGAGATCCTCTACGGCAACAGTTCGCAGGACAAAGACCTGAAGAAACTGACCATCACATTATAAAAACAATAAATCCCTGCCGGCTGGCAGGGATTTATTGTTTAGCGGATGTCTCTCCACGCATGGATATTGGTATTCTCGCTGTGGTAGGGCTCTATCACCTCAAGACCATCTGAGATGAGTTGCCGAGCCTGTTTGGTAACACTCATGAGAGAATCATACGGTAATTCAACGGGGGCCAACAACAACTGCCCTGCCATAGTCATCTTCTGAATGGCCTCAGCCTCTTTCTTTCTCTTCTCGCAAGCGTTCATCAAGAATTTGTATATCGGTGACATCCTGAAATACTGATACTCTTCCAATACGACAAAACCTTTTATCCCACTTTCCGTATGGGAATAATGCTGCCACAGGACAAAAAAGGCTTCATGATAGTCGTAACGGGTATCTTCTTTGGATTTTTTTGCAATAGTCTCTATCGAATCCACCTTATCAGTGATGGTTAAGGCATAGTTCTTAAGCAAAGGATAGGCAACGTCTAAAACCTCATCATACTGCTGCGCCAACGCCTGTTGGTATTGCTCTTGCTTAGCGCGCTTGGTCATATAACTGCCAATGGCCCACGCTAAGATGGCCATACCACACAGGGTCAGTGCAACGACTACGATATGTTTCTTTTTGAAAGACATCGCTTAGTGTTTACGGAAGTTCCACTTCGAGTTGTCGCACGAGAAGTCATACTTGGCGAGGGTGGGCGTTGAGTCACCTGCTGAATAGAGGCAGTAGGTGGTGTTGGTGCCCTCGATGCCAGGGATGGCCTTCGGCATGATGCGGTAAGTGCCGTCGGTGAGTTGCTCGATACGCCATAACTGCTCGTCAGCGCCAGTGTAGGCGGGAACGGTGGTCACTTCCTTGTCGGCTGTGGCAGCCAGGGCGCGATCGGTACCCTCGATGGTGATCTTGAAGTACGGATTGCTGAGATAGCCACCTGCCTCATTGACGGGTGTGACGGTCCAGCGCTGGTGGGGACGGTACATATAGTCACCGATGCGGGCGGGGATGTTGCCCTCAGGCCAAGAGCCGCTGACCTCGGCAAGCGTCTGGTTGGCGATGGGCTTCACGGGCTGTTCCATCTGGTTGCGGTTGAACCAGCCCTGACGCTCCTGCTGCATGCGGACGAAATCGACGGCGAGTTCCAGGGCATAGCCACGGCGCTCACTCAGAATCGCCAGGTTGCCACCCTTGAAGTTGTCGCCAGCCACGGGCCAGCCGTTCTTCCAGACCAATGGACGGACGGCAAGCGTAGAACGGCCGCTCAGTTCGAAGTCGGCCTCCCAGTGGAACGACATCACCTCGACACCCTCGTCAACGATGAAACGTCCGAAGTGTCCGGCACCACAGGCACGCTCTTCGGCAGCAATCACCATCTTGCCACCGCCGTGATACATGTCGCGGCCCACATTATCTATATAAGGTCCCTCGATATTCTTAGAACGTCCTACAACAATGTTATAGGTGGAGTTCACGCCGTCGCAGCAGGTGCCGTGCGTGCCGAGCAGGTAATACCAGCCGTCGCGGTACATGAGGTCAGAGGCCTCGCAGTCGATGGCAATATCCTTCTCCTTGTTGTCCTTCACGCGGAAGCCCGTCTTGGGATCAAGTTCGATGAGACGGATCGTACCGAAATACGTGCCATAACTCACCCACAGGCGACCTGTCGTGGGATCCAGGAGCAGACCCGGGTCGATAGCGTCCTGATCCTCCATACCGTCGGAGTAGCACACCTCGACAGCCTCACTCCACTTGAAGTCGGGCGACTTCGGATCGAGGGTCTTGTTCCACATGGTGAGGATACGGCCAGCATGACCGCCGCCGAGGCCACCGCCCGTAGCACCGTAGATGCAGAGGTAACGGTCGCCGATCTTCAGCACATCAGGAGCAGCACCGCCACCGGGACGGTCAGCGCCACTGTTCCAACTCCAACCGTCTTCAGAGATCAGACCGCCACCGCCAGTGCCGAAGGTATAGTACTTGCCCTCGCACTCGGCCAGCGTCGAGGGGTCGTGGATATAGGGTGCGCCAATCTGCGCATTTGCTGCTGTGGCAAGCGTCAGGGCTGCCAGAATGGTATGTAGTCTTTTCATAATTATCAATTGTCAATTATCAATTATCAATTCTTAACTATCTTATAGTTAGTCACGGGGTTACCTTTCTCATCGAGGAAGCGGACGCAGAAATCGCTCATGCCCGGACCGTTGATGATGGCACCGCGCAGGATGTTACGGCCTTTCTTCAGCGTCAGACGGGGCGACATGGCATCGTCCTTCACCATACGGCGGTCGCCAGAGAGCAGCAGAGCCTCCTCACCGTTGAGCCACCACATCGAGGCCGAGTTGGAGCCGACAGCCAGACGGACGTTCTCGATATCCTCGTCGCAGTCGATGATCGTGACTGCCCAGAAGAGCACACCATACACCTGCTGTCCCCACTTCTCGGCAAAACGGAAGAGTTTCACGTTGAAGTTCTCGCTGTCGAGGGCATGCCAGGTAAGATCCTGCTTCACAGTGGTAACCTTGGGCTCTGTGGGTTCCTGTCCGAAGCCACGACCGAAGCCTGGAGCCACCTCCACCTTCTGATAGACAGCCCTGACCTTCTGGCCGTTCTTCGGCACGATGGTCTGCTGACCCTTGAAATACTCGGTGGCAAAATTCTCGCGCAGATAAGAGTCGGTGAAGACGGTATTGCCACTGTTGGGCTTGTCGATGGGCTCCAGGAGCAGCCAACGACGGATGAAGCCGTTCTCGTCAGGCTGAGCCGACGGTGTGGTGACGGCAGAGAAGTACTTGGGACGGTTCTTGAACTGGATCCAATCCACGCTGACGACAGCATCACCTTCATTGGTGATCACCAGGTCGCTGACACCCTTCGGGGTATAATCCAAGGAAGCGGTCATCGTCAGCCACTGGTTGGTGAAGTCGCGGCGGAACATGGCGGGCATGCCTGGAGCCTGTTCGGGCTTCACGGTCATCTCGATCTTGGCGAGGATCTTACCGTCGGCACTCTTCTCACGAATATAGAAAGCGGTATTATCAGCGGCTTTGGCAGAGATCACGAAATAGCCATCAGTGAGAACGCTGAAGTCAATGTCCTTGTAGCAAAGCCAACTGCCCTTGGCAGGAAGGGTGGCCTCGTAACTGCGGAAGGTATTGACGGTATCGATGAGTTGGGTGGTCACGTCGGCACTGGCGGCACTATAACGGTCGATCTCAATCTTCTCCGTAGCCGCGTTGATACCCACGCCACGCATGGTGGGCTTCACCTCCTGGATGGTACCGTCGGGATTGAAGAACAACTTCTCAATACAAGCCGAACGGCGCTTGTCGTCACGAGGAGAGAACCAGTTGCGGTGATAGAAGAGATACCACTGACCCTTGTAGTTGATAATGCTGTGATGATTCGTCCAGCATCCATTGTCGTGCTCGGCCATGATCAGGCCCTTGTACTCGTAAGGCCCCATCGGATTCTTACTCATGGCATAGCCGAGGACCTCGGTATTCTCACGAACGTATGGATAGGTCAGGTAATAGTTGCCATTGTATTCGAAGGCGAACGGACCTTCTGCCTGACGGCTAGGCAGGTCCTTGAGGCAGTTGACGCCCTTCATCTCAAACTCGCGGTCACCCCACTTGACAGTTTCCGAGGGGGTATCGTCGGCGATCTCCTTCATGTTGTCCTTGAGTTTGGCGCAACGGCCGGCACCCCAGAATATATAGGCGTTACCATCGGATGCCAAGAGCACACATGGATCGATACCGTTGATACCCTTGATGGGCTCCGGCTCAGGGATGAACGGACCCTCCGGGTTGTCAGCGATAGCGACACCGACACCAAAGCCACGGCCTTCAGCACCAGCCGGGAAATAGAAATAGTACTTGCCATTCCTATAGACACAGTCGGGTGCCCACATGGAATAGGAGTTCGGTCTCACCCAGGGAACTTTGTTCTGGGTAACGATCACACCGTGGTCTGTCCAGTCGGTGAGGTTCTCAGAGGAGAACACATGGTAGTCCTCCATGCAGAACCAGTCCTGCCGCTGTCCTTCAGGCGGCATGATGTCGTGCGAGGGGTAGAGGTACACCTTATCATTAAACACACGTGCAGTGGGATCAGCCGTGAACTGGTCACGGATGATAGGATTCTGTGCCATAGACAACAAGGGCACGGAAAGGAATAGGGTCAGAAATAAATGCTTCATTGGCTATAGTTTTATTAACAATGGTTTCTATGACACAAATTTGCTCTATTATAGACGCAATTCGCGACAAAAGGTTTAATCACAGACACCTTCTTTTTACTTAACGACTCAGTTTCTGCACGTATTTCACGGGCTCACCATCACCCTTGAGTACATCTGCAAAATCCTGGGGCCTGATGGTAACCGGACCGCGCATGAACTCGGGGATGTTATAACTCTTCATCAGTTGGCGATGGTAGGACGGGTCGGCACAGGGCAGTTCGAAAGGCCTTGCGTCTATGCCATTCTCATTGATATGCCCGATGAAGGGACGGGTGTAGGTGCCATCGTTCCTGCGGCTGCTGAACACTACCCAACGGCCATTCGATGACCACGAATGATAACTCTCAGTATCCCGTGAGTTGAGATTAAAAGTCGGATGCGCCCATTTTCTCTCCAAGTCAATCATCCAAAGGTCTGCGTCGTGGTGCCAGATATGGAACACCCCATACTCTGCCATGGTAAACATCAAGAGATGGCCATCAGGAGAAATACGCGGCAGGGTGGCACTCATGCCCAAAGAATCTGCATCAAACACCAGTTCGCGTGGACCGAAGTCCATCGTCTCAGGATTGAAACTCTTGCGGTAGAGATTGTATTTGATGTCATGAGTGTGCTTGACAACTTCAAGTTTCCGGTTTTGAGCCGTGTCAGGTAACTCGAAATGGGCACTGCAGTAGTAGAGCATCCTCCCGTCGGGCGCCCAGAAAGGATAACACTCAAACTCGTTAGGGTCGTTCTCAATGTTGACCACCTCATTCTTCGCCACGTCGTAAGCAATCAGGTCACTCTGGGTATCATATACCTCAATCTTATTGCGGTCGGTGGTATGGAATATCTGGCGTGTCAAGTTAGTGGAATAGACAATCAACGGCAATTCGGGATGCCATGCCGGATAGACACCAGCAGAGAGAAGAGAGTCGTTCTTCATGTTGATCTTACGGATCTTCCCATCGTATGTGATGACGGTGCCACCAAAATTATGACGGGCATGGAACTGCATCCTGGCAGGATTATACTGCTGGTAGTTATGGCAGTTGATACACTGTCCGTCAGGGCCATCCGAACAGAGAATATTGTCATATATGACGCTCTCATCGTAGTTCTCCAGACAACGCTGGTTGATCGTTAACTCTTCGTATAAGACATACGACGGATGAATCAGACGATAACTGATATAGGGATCGATGGAGTCAGGCGACACATGGATATTAAAGGGCCTGAAACGTGTCCACTGCCCCTCTTTGCAGGCATAAGTCTCCACTTGGATGGACTTACCCTTGGCGGCGGCCGTCAATTGTTTCCATTCATCCATGGGGGGCAGTGACTGTTTCCCCCGGCAGATGATCTCTTCATCACCAAAGGAATAGCGTACAGCCATCTCTTCACAAGAATCATACATCTCGAAAGACAACGGCGCGATGTTGACAGGAATGGTCACACCATTATAGGCAGGATAAATATGTGGGAATGCCTTAGATTGCGTGTACTCTGTCGGTAACTCCTTGCTGCATGAGCAGATCAGCAGGATGACAACTATGATGGAAAATATTTTTTTCATAAGTCAAAACTATTTCATGTCCTGTAAAAAATAATAGTAGAAGAAATAAGTATTCCCAAAGAAAGGATAGAGGGCGGTACGTCCTACGATGGCTTGCTGCCCATCATATTTCTTGCCCTCCTGCATAAAGGCATTATAATTATCGATTACTCCCTTGTCGAAGGGCATGGTGTCAATGCCTGGCAGGTTCTCAATGTGCCCGAAGAGAATGGCAGCCTCCTGGAAGATGCGGGGGATGGGACCGTGAGGGAACAAATGTGTATAACGGTTAAAACGGGCCCAGAAGAGTTTGGGGTTTCTCTTCTGAAGTGTGGCAAGTACGGCCTGCTCCTGGAAAATGGGATCGTTGGAATCCTGATAGGCCAGTACATTCAACAAATATTTCTCGATGTTACCTTCGTCAAGGCCTAAGGCGTTATTATAATGTAACATGTGGGTGACAGGACCCATCTCGCGATTCTCCGCCATCTGCTTCGGGTGGTCAAGCAACACCTGCATACTGTCGGCCCATTCTCCGTGGTACATCGTATGGCGGAGTTTATCCAGTATCTTTTGGGCAGCGTTCTTTTCACGACTGAGCATGGAACAACGAGCCAAATACTGCAGCGTCTCCACGCTCCACCCATATTCCACACCATCCTCCAGACACCTGCGATGACAGTCGTTCAGCAGACCGTACTGGTAGTAAACCGTCCTACTGAATACTTGGTTCAACATATCGTAGGGAACCTTGGGATCGCCTTTTTTCCTGCCCCATGGGAAATCGTATATGTCATCAACACGACCTAACCGCGAGAGGGCCAGGTTGTGCATCATGATGATGGAGCGGGTGGGCTCGGCATCCTGTTTCCTTCCTTCGGCAAGTACTCCCTCCCAGTCTGTCTGCTCGATGCAGTGCTGCATGACAAGTTCGTGGTGGAAATCCTCGTCCTTATACCACCAGTGCCAGACTCCCGCAACAAGGGCAATGGCCAACACACCCTGCAGACCCCAACGGTAAAGGGGCTTTTGGAAGACGGCGGGCACCGGCCTCTGATAGAAGATGACCATCAGCAGATAAAAACCTCCTATAATATAATAAGGCAGATAGTAGGCATGATAATTTCTCAGGACATTTGTAATGGGCAGACCTGTTGTCCAGAGATCATTGAAATAAGTCTGGTAATAGACATAACGGTAACATATCAGCGGTACGGCGATGATACAGAGCAGGACTGAGGCTGTCTGAAGGGCGTTCTGCGATCGGTTATCGGTGAGGCGCCAGACCCAGATGCCCATCAGCAGGGCAGTTACCAAGGCATAGATGCCCAATAGCGGATAGCCTATGGCCGTCGCCACGATGATATAGACGAGGCGGATCCACAGTTTCTGCGGTAATGCACGGAAGGCCCAGAGCATGGCGACGGCTGCCGTCGTACCGATAGTGGGCACGAAGAAGTAGCCGTGCACTCTCATCATATAATGCCAGTAGCCTAAACACATATCGGCCACCAACAGGGCTGCCACTGGTATCAGAACCAATATGGCCCAGTTATCGGCGATGCGGAAGGTACGCTTGGTGAGCCACATCAGCAGCAGCCACCAGCCACAGAGCAGCAGCACACCCAGCCAAGGATGATAGAAAAACTGGATGAAGAAACAACCGATATAGGACAGGAAACCTCCAGGCACCAGCATCCGCTCGTGAAAAAAGAGAGAGGTATCAAGAAACAGATTGTTCTGCTGGATCTTCCAGAGCAAGTCTGTCTCGAAGGAGAGCAGCGCCACAGCGATAAGGAGCAAAGCCCCCAACCACGGTAAGATAAATAGAACTCTTTTCATCGATGATCGTAATTTTTGTGCAAAGGTATATATATTTTTTCCGATTCACTTTATCATTTGTTTCATTTATCCACATCAAATGTTATCTGGCCGCCAAAATTAACAGGAGGAAACGTTTTTTAACAAAAAAAGGGAGCCTAATTCGGAATAATACATTAACTTTGCACGGTATTTGAGACCAAAAGAGATTAAAATATCTTATTAATTAACATTATTCACTAACTAAAATTGCTTATGAAAAAGTTATTTACTTTAGTTGCTATGGCTTTCATGGCCGTAAGTGCTAACGCTCAGGCAGTAGTTCAGGAGATTGACTGGACACAGCAGTCTGAGTACTATGATCTGTGGTATCCCTCAGAGACCGCCAGTGTTACTGTTGAGCAGGGTACAGGTCTGATCATCGACTGTCTCCAGTCTGATCCCGACAACGCCAACTACTGGGAGCCTCAGGTTCCGATGATTGGCCATATTCCCGCAATTGCCGAGGGTGGTCAGTATCAGATCAAG
>JAFRMM010000065.1 GCA_017430675.1 Prevotella sp. | reverse complement strand
GGCCGACCGTATTCTCGGTATGGGCGATGTCGTCTCTCTTGTGGAGCGTGCCCAGCAGCAGTTCGATGAGGAAGAGGCCAAGCGCCTGGAGAAGAAGATCCGCAAGAACAAGTTCGACTTCGACGACTTCATGGGTCAGATCCAGCAGATCAAGAAGATGGGTAATGTGAAGGACCTGGCTGCGATGATCCCTGGTGTGGGCAAGCAGATCAAGGACCTCGACATCGATGACGATGCTTTCAAGGGCATTGAGGCCATCATCAACTCGATGACACCCAAGGAGCGGGCCAATCCCGATATTATCAACCAGAGCCGTAAACTGCGTATCGCCAAGGGCTCAGGTACGAAACTGGAGGAGGTGAACCGTCTGATGAAGCAGTTCGACCAGACGCGTAAGATGATGAAGATGGTGACGGGCATGAACTCGTCGAAGATGGCACAGATGGCCAATGCCATGAAGGCCATGAAAGGTGGAATGCCAAAGTTTTAGAGGTAAGAAGTTAGAGGTTAGAGGTAAGAAGTTTGAGATATGCAACTGATAGACGGAAAAGCAACGGCGACAGCCATCAAGGCTGAGATTGCCGAGGAGGTTAAGGAGATTGTGGCCAAGGGTGGCAAACAGCCCCATCTGGCTGCCGTACTGGTAGGCCACGACGGTGGTTCGGAGACGTATGTGAAGAACAAGGTGCTGGCCTGTGAGGCCTGCGGTTTCAAGAGCACGCTCATCCGCTTTGAGGCGGACATCACGGAGGCAGAACTGCTGGCGTGTGTCGATCAACTCAACAAGGACGACGATGTAGATGGCTTCATCGTGCAGTTGCCCTTGCCCAAGCATATCGACGAGCAGAAGATCATCGAGGCCATCGACTACCGCAAGGACGTGGATGGGTTCCATCCCATCAACGTGGGACGTATGGCGATCGGTCTGCCCTGCTTTATCTCAGCCACACCTCTGGGTATCATCACCCTGTTGAAGCGCTACAATATTGAGACCAGTGGCAAGAAGTGCGTCATCCTCGGACGAAGCAATATCGTGGGCAAGCCCATGGCCCAACTGATGATGCAGAAGCAGTATGGCGACGCCACGGTGACCGTCTGCCACTCGCGTTCTAAGACCCTCAAGGAAGAGTGCCGTCAGGCGGATATCATCATCGCCGCCATCGGCCAGCCCGACTTCGTGACTGCCGACATGGTGAAGGAGGGTGCCGTCATCGTCGATGTGGGTACCACCCGTGTGCCTGATGCCACGAAGAAGAGCGGATTCCGTCTGAATGGCGACGTGAAGTTCGACGAGGTGGCTCCGAAGTGTTCCTATATCACCCCTGTTCCTGGAGGCGTAGGGCCGATGACCATCTGTTCGCTGATGAAGAACACCCTCGCCGCTGGCAAGAAGGAATACTATAAATAAGAGGTTAGAGGTTAGTGGTAAGTGGTTAGAGCGATGTCGGCCGAAGAGTGGTATCAGCAGGGCAACGAGGCCCGCAAGCGGGGTCAGTGGCATGAGGCCATCAACGCCTATATCCAGGCGATAGCGCTCGACCCTGACAGTCCCGCCGTCGAGGCCAAAAGGATGCTCGACGATATCATGGCCTTCTACTGCAAGGATATGTATAATCCCTGAACCCGCCAAGGTTCAGGGATTATACATATCTGCAAGAATTTTCTTGTTATTCTTTATTATTTTACTGACATCCGACATAGTGTTTATGTAATTCTCTAGAGAATTTGGCAATTACTCTATGGTTTTTGATCAAAAAGTAGCCGACTTTTGCTTCAATTCTCTAGAAAATTTGTATATTTGCAGCAAAAACCATCGACTTATGAGATACAGGATTAAGAAAGAGACGAAACCGACCCTTCCGACGTTCGGCAAGTACAAGGCAGTTGCAGTGCATAACCAGACCATCGAGGCCCGTCAACTCTTCGAAGAGGCGGCGCGGGGCTCCAGCATCAGTGCTGGTGTGCTCGAAGGACTGATGATGAATGTGGCCAGGGTGGTGCGCCTCCATCTCCGTCAGGGCGACAAGGTGCGCCTGACGGACTTCGGGCTGCTCAAACTCGAGATCGAGAGCGAGAAGATCAGCAACCTCAAGGACTTCCGCGCCAAGAAGCACATCCGTGGCGTCCGCCTCCATTTCATCCCCGAGAGCACCAAGGGCTCCCCCGATCTCTACAAGGACATCACCTTCCAAAAAGACAAGCACTTCGTGGAGGAGTGATCTGAGATCTGGTGCATATTGTGCCCCTATTCCGCTCCTTATTCCAAGAATTCTTTGTACTTTTGTAGCCAAAGCCCTCCACCTCTACCACCTGATCAGGGAGTATAATCTGCTGACGTGGTGGGACTGATTCCCAACAAGAACGATAGAGTATGCATTTTCTTACGGAGAAAATTAAAATTATCCGTAAAAAATTGCCATTTCTCAGATTTATTTTGTATCTTTGCCGTCGGTTCGGGGAGAAATCCGGACTAATAGAAAGCATTAACTATTATTTCGCGTTGAACCAAAATGCGTAGGAAACAATTTGGGATAAGAAACGCTTCGAAGTAATAGAAATTGTGGGGTGTGGAACATCGCATCCCCATTCCTTCCGATTATAGTAATGCATTCGCGCCAATAGGCGTGGTGTATTCTTAGTGGAAGGATGGGGTCCCAGTTCCTACGCATGCCTCAAAGTTCAACGCATAAGAAGCATCACGCTTTCTTTGTGCGTCAGCGATTGATAGTCGATGCAGGTATTAAATACTATCAATCGATTATGGCAAATACAAATTTAGGAAATGCCAAACAGGCTAAAAATGATGAGTTTTATACTCAGTTTACCGATATCAGTAATGAGATGTTGTGTTATACTGATTATAATCCCGATGTGTTTCGAGATAAGACAATCCTTCTACCCTGCGATGATCCAGAATGGAGCGCATTTACAAAATTCTTTGTTTTAAAATTTAATGCTTTAGGTTTAAAGAAACTTATAAGTACTAGTTATGCGCCAGATAGTAAGAAATATAAGATGATATACGAGCCGACTTTATTCGAGAAGAATGCCCCTCAGTACGATGCAGATAAATCTCGTTCCCACGGAAAAATTTTCATTCTTGATCGTGATGAATGTGGAGATAGAAAAATCTCTATAAATGATATACGCTGGCAATATCTTGATGGTGATGGTGATTTTAAATCTTCTGAAGTAACTGCCTTGCGCGACGAATCAGATTTCATAATTACCAATCCTCCCTTTTCTTTACTCCGTGAATTTATAAATTGGATTATGGCAGGGAAGAAGAAATTTATTATTGTTGGGACAATGAATGCTATTTCATATAAGGATGTTTTTCCATTACTTATGGGAAACAAAATTTGGCTTGGTGGCGGATTTGAGAATGGTAATGCTTATTTTTGTGTTCCAGACCAGGCACATGATTATGCTGACGGAGTTTACGATGAAGAGACAGGTATGGTAAAGTTTCGCAATTGCTGTTGGTACACCAACGTTGAACTTGGCAAACGACATACTCCAAGTTCATTGATGACCGTTGCAAGGAATTTAAAATATAGCCATCATTCAGAACTGAAAGGTCGATCTGAATATCAGCGATATGACAATTATGACGCAATAGAGGTGCCGTTTGTCGATGCCATTCCATCTGATTATAAAGGTATTATGGGGGTACCTATTTCTTTTTTCGACAAATACTGTCCTGAGCAGTTTGTAGTTGTTGGTATTACCAAAACATGGTTTGATGGTTATAAGACAAAGGTTTATCCAGAGCAAATTCAAGTAGATAAGCATGGGAAGAGAAAAAAAGTATCGAAACTCAATGATGGTGCTGCCCTACTTCTTGACGCCCCTCTTAATGGAGAGACATACTATGAAGTTGGTGGTAAACTATATGAACAAAAATATGCAAGAATTTTAATTCGTAAAAGATGAAAAATAAATCCACTATGACAGCAGAACTTGTAACGAATATCACCATCGAACAACTCTGCGAAAATTTTACATACAATCGATTGGAAGAAAAAGGAGTTTACGGCTTGAATAATAAACTTATCATTCAGCCAGAATACCAACGTAACTATATCTATGAAAGCAAAAAGAAGGATGTTGCTGTCATAGAAAGTATTCTCAATCATTATCCTATTGGTCTGTTTTATTTTAACAAAAGGGAAGATGGTATGTTGGAGGTATTAGACGGTCAACAGCGTATTACTTCTATTGGACGGTTTGCTATTGGGAAAATGGAGATTATGGGTGAAGACAATGTCCCTTTAGATATTAACGCATTATCTGATGAAGATAAGATGGCTTTTTACAACACTCCTATTCTTGTATATATATGTAAAGGTACAAGAACAGATATAAGAAAATGGTTTGAGACCATTAACACTGCCGGTGTTCCCTTGGAAAAACAGGAACTTTGGAATGCCTTATATTCTGGTCCTTTCGTTACAGAGGCAAAGAAGGTTTTCAGCAACTCTTCTAACCCACAGATTCAGATGTGGAGTCATTTTATTAAAGGCGACGTGAGGCGACAGGCATATCTTAATACGGCCTTGAAATGGGTTAGCCACTCCTACAGGGGAAAAGATGAAGATATCGTCGTCCGCAAGTATATGCAGGATCATAGTCATGATAATAATATTCAAGAACTTCAGGAATTCTTTGATGCAGTCATAGACTGGATTGACCAGCATTTCGACGTAACTCATGACGTAATGAATCAAGTCAATTGGGGCAGATTGTATGACAATTATAAGGACAGCCCTAAACCCGACCAAGATCGTATAGAGGAACTTTTTAACGATCCATTTATTGCTACAGGTGCGAAAAAGAATATTTATGAGTTTATGCTAGGCGGAGAAAAAGAAAAACAACTTCTAAATATTCGCATTTTCAATGAAGCCACAAAGAAAATAGCATATAACAGACAGACAGAAAAGGCCAAAAAACTTGGTGTCAGTAATTGCCCAGATTGTGCTTGTGGTGATAATACAAATAGAACACGTATTTGGACCCTAAAAGAGATGGAAGCAGATCATGTTACTGCATGGAGTAATGGCGGCGAGACAACAGTTGATAATTGTGAAATGCTTTGCAAGCATCATAATCGATTAAAAGGAAATAGATAAACAAAACGAGATATGGCAAAAGTACATGTAGGCAGAACAAAAGCAACTGCGACAAAGACGCTGTACGCTGTTATTATAAGAGAGTGACGTTTCTTCTGTTAAATAATTTGCACTTTATTTCTCTTGCGAGGTGATAGTTCGACCGAGAAATGAGCATTATGTCTTGTGCCTCTTACGAAAACACGCTGCAAATATACTCAATTTTATCGACTATGGAGCAGAATTTGAGAAGAATTTATGTGCAGGGCATTAATTTTTGCTCAATAGAGGCCATAATGTGCTGGATAATTAGTGATTTTGTAGGCAATTCCGAGTTATAAGACAGTCTCTTCGTGATACTTTTGTTCTAAAATCGGACAAATGGAAAGAAAAATGTTTTTTTTCTTTGCATTCTGCTTACAAATTCGTACCTTTGCACCCCGAATTCAGGATTTAATGCATTAAACAAATACAGAAATGGCAAAAATGAAAGGCGCCATCGTGGTGGATACCGAGAGGTGTAAGGGATGTCAGTTGTGCATCATCGCCTGCCCCCAGAAGGTCATCGCCCTGGCCAACAAAGTGAATCTGCACGGCTACCCCTACGTGGAGGCTGTCAACGAGGAGGCCTGTGTGGGCTGTGCTTCGTGTGGCATCGTCTGCCCCGACGGCTGTATCACCGTGTATCGTAAAAAAGTGGAGGAGTAACTATGGCAGAAGAAAGAGAAGTTGTGTTGATGAAAGGCAATGAGGCGATCGCCCATGCTGCTATTCGTTGCGGATGCGACGGCTATTTCGGCTATCCTATTACTCCGCAGAGTGAAGTGATTGAGACTTTGGCAGAGCTGAAGCCTTGGGAGACTACCGGTATGCAGGTGGTTCAGGCTGAGAGCGAGCTGGCCTCTATTTATATGGTCTATGGTGCTGCCGGTGCTGGTAAGCGTGCGATGACCTCTTCAAGTTCTCCTGGTATCGCACTGATGCAGGAGGGTATCACTTATATGGCTGGTGCTGAGGTGCCGGGTGTGTTTGTGAATGTGCAACGCGGTGGTCCTGGTCTGGGTACTATCCAGCCTTCGCAGGGTGACTATTTCCAGGCTACCCGCGGTGGTGGTAATGGCGACTATAAGGTGATAGTGCTGGCTCCGTCTTCTGTTCAGGAGATGGCTGATTTCGTGGATCTCGCTTTTGAGTTGGCCTTCAAGTATCGCAACCCCGCTATGATTCTGAGCGACGGTGTGATTGGTCAGATGATGGAGAAGGTGGTGCTGCC
>JAFRMM010000007.1 GCA_017430675.1 Prevotella sp. | reverse complement strand
CCTAAATTCAGCAGGTGGTGCAGACCACCCCGCCCTGACGGGCACCCCTCCTGTCTCAGGAGGGGAGTCAGAATACCTTGGGGGGCAGTCAAGCGGCAGTGAGTTTCGGGAAATACTCAATGACTATTGCAAAATACTCATTAAGTAATTTTCCTAAAGCATTGAGAAATTTCCGAAAAGTACCACTTGCTTGCCAGGGCCTGAAATTTACGTTCTCAGGTACCCTGAAATTTAGGTTTATCCTGGGTTTGGACTTTTGGGGAAATGAAAGAAAAAAATTCTTATCTTTGCAGCCCAATCAAAGAAGAATGGACGATATGACACATTTGACGAATTATTTCAAAGAAACCTCACGCGTACCGCGCACGCACGGTACGCGTGAGAAAGTTGCTCATAAATGTGTCAATTTCGTCAAATCCGTCAATTTAGCGACGGTCCTGTGTCGTTTTCTCAGCGATATATTGCTTGATCTTTTGGATCAGTTGTCGGGTAGGCTCTATGTTGGACTCCACGTCCTTCTGTTCCACGTCAATATAGCAGTTGTAGTCTCCATCCTCTCGCAGTTTTTGAAGGGTGGAATAAAGACGGCCTTCGTCTTTGGTGAATATGGACGTCTTGATGTAATAGAGGTGGAATTGGTTGACGGCTCCTCGATGCGTTCCCACCTCGTGACGATCAGTGATAAGCAGGGCACTCACGGCATGGAAAAGGGAATAGTAGAGGCGGTTGGCTGCCATCTCCCATACATTGTTGTTTACTTGAACCTGCATCTGCTCCCAGGTCTTGTCCGACTTGTCCAATTCAAGTGTAATCAGAATTTGTCTGTCGATTTCCTTAAGACTCATATAGTACCTCCTTATCTTCTTCTACGTTATAATAAAACATCGAGTGAGGGCCGTTAAACCAGTCATTCTTCGTATAGGTTCGGGCGCTGATGTCCTCGCCAATGTCCCAACCCATGTCAGTGAACGGCCATGCATAGTTATCCCAATCCTTTGAATCGCGCAAAGGTTTGTCAAGCAGCACGAGTAGATCCCAATCGCTCTGATCATTCCAGTCACCACGGGCTCTGGAACCATATAAATAAACCGTCGAGCCTTTTGGCAATACGCGTGCAGCAACTTGTCTGATGTTGTCAATTACTTGCTGTCGTTCCATATTTTGAGTGCAAATATAATTAATAATCCTGAAACGGCCAAGGATTTCGGGAATTTTATATATCTTTGCAGCCGTGAAGAACGTGTTGATAAGTATGGTTATGCTGCTGACAGCCATGGCGGCTGTGGCAGAGAACAGGATTTATAGTCCGCAGGTGAAGTCGCTGCAGGCTGTGGTGAACCAGGACTGGCTCTCACCCGCCGTCATGCGGCTCCATCATCATGATATCCTGCGCGTCGGCTTCGACGAACTGTCGCACGACTACCACCGGTATGTCTGCCATCTGGAGCACTGCGAGGCAGACTGGACCGTATCGGAGGATCTCTTTGAGAGTGACTGGCTGGAAGGGTTCAACAATATCGTTATTGACGACTTCGAGCGCTCCATCAACACCACGGTGTCCTATACCCACTACGGCATGACAATCCCCAACAGCCAGTGCCGTCTGAAGATGAGCGGGAACTACCGCCTGAGCATCATCGACGAGGAGCAGGACGAGGTGATCCTGACCGTGGAGTTCCTGGTCACGGAACAGGCAATGACACTCTCGACGGCCATGTCGTCAAACACGGATATCGACACGAACCAATGTCACCAGCAGGTAACGTTCGGACTGAAATACGGCAACCTGTCTGTGACAGACCCGCAGGAACAGTTGCAGACCGTGGTCATGCAGAACGGACGGGAGGACAACTGGCGATGGAACACGAAGCCCAGTGCCGTCAGCCAGAACGGACTGGAATGGAAGCACTGCAGGGACCTGATCTTCGACGGCGGCAACGAATACCGCAAGTTCGAGGTCCTCGACCCCTCCCACCCGACGATGGGTATCGACCGCATCGTATGGGACGGTGAATACTACCAGGCCTTCCCTTTCCTCAGCGAGCCGCGTCCCAACTACCTCTACGACGAGGATGCCAATGGCAGTTTCTACATCCGCAACAGCGACAACCGTGAGAACGACATCACAAGCGATTACGTCTGGGTGAACTACAGGCTCAAATCCCCCTATCCTCCCCAGGGCACCATCGTCATCGACGGACGGTGGACCACAGAGGATCCCGACACCTATGTAATGGAATACGATACAGACAAACAACTATACACGGCCAGGATTCTCCAGAAGCAGGGCTACTACTCCTACCAGTATCTCCTGATAACAGACGACGGGAGACCCCATCCCCTGCCCTCTGAAGGAAACTTCTTCGAGACGGAGAACCACTATCAGGTACTGGTATATTATAAAGGTACGGGTGAGCGCACGTGGCGGCTGGTGGCTTACAGTCTGCTCCGATAGTGCTCTGGCGTCATCTTGTTCTGATGGTAGAACGTGGCAATGAAGTAATTGGGTGTCACGAAGCCACAGGCATCCGATATCTCTGCAACGCTCATCTTGGTGGTCTTAAGCATCTCTGTGGCCTTTGCCAGCATGATCTTGCGTGCAAGCGGTCTCGGGCTCTTATAGATATTGGCCGTCACCAACTGATATAATTTCTGGACATCCATCCCCACCACATCGCTCAGTTCGCGCATCGTAATCCTGGATGCTTCCTTGGAGGTGAGTACAGGGAGCATCTTGGTCATCGTTTCCATAAACTCTGCGGACAGGTCATTCTGTGGATCCCCCATGCCATAGACCTCCTCAGGAATAGGCTCCATCGATTCCTCCTGCTGTGTACAACGCTCGGCAAAGGTCTTGATGCGCTTAATGACACCTTGCTCCTGACTATTGCGTATGGCACGCATATTCGTGTTCCGCCAATAGTAATAGGCATTGAAGACCAGCAGGAACAGGAGGATCAGGCCCAACAGGACGAACATACCCGTAGTGCGCCACCATGGCTCGTTGATATTGATGATCCATTCATAAGGCACGGAATCCCATTTGTCGGGCAACATCGACGTCTGCACCTCTATGGAATAGGAACCGGGCTTCAGGGCGACGAACGGCAGATGGAGTTGTCCATGGGCATCCACCATCCCCCCAGAGTTATAGCGTGTCAGCACCTGCCAGGTATCGTTGAGACCCTTGATACGCACACGGTAATACGTCTGTTGCGGACGGAAATAGTTCAGGGCCGAGAACGTCAGCGTGAGCGAGTTCTGATCGTAGTTCAGGTTGATCTCCTTCGTACGCGAGAGGGCTTTCTCGAGGATCACGTTCCCGTCCAGTTCCTGTCCTGTCCTGATCACATTGCCGTTCACCATCAGCCTGATAAGTTTCGGATAGATCTCATAGGCGATATGATCCGTGATGGTCATCATCTGCTCGGGGTTGTACTCTATGACGTGGTCAAGCATCTGCATGGCGATCGTACCGTCAGGGAGCAACAGGGCACGTCCGTTGACAAACGACTCGCTGGGGATGTCGTCCCACTGGTTGTAACTGTTGATGAACCGGATATCGTCATCCTCGATAAACAGGCAGGAGATGCCGTAACTCGTACCCACCCAGATGTTATGGGCCTTGTCCTCGATGATGGTATGGATCACATTGTTCAGCAGACCCTCATTACGCGTCACCATCTGCGGTAGCCTGACAGACTTGTTCCTATACAACTGGAGTCCGGACGATGTGCCTACCCAGTCCCAGCCCCTCGAATCCGTGAACACGCAGTTCACACTCCTGTTACTGTACGTGGTTCTCGTCTTGACGTTCTTATCCATAATATCCGACAGTTCCAGAGCCCTCGGATGAGTCCATCCATAGATATTGAACGGTGTGGTATGAGGTCTCGCATAGAGCAGTCCCCGCTTCTCCGTACCTACCCACAGTCCTCCCTGCTTGTCGAAGGCCATGGTATTGATGTCCGTCAGGAGGAGTTCCCCTGCAGCCATCTGTAACTTCTCCACATGCTTCAGGTCTGCCGTCCTGGTATCGTATGTCCAGTAGCCATATTCCGAGGGGATATAGAGCAGACTGTCCGCCTCTGCGAGATTGTTCAGGTGATATGGCTGTTGCATGACCGTTTTCCACACCCATGAATCCACGTCAAACGTCATCAGCACACCATCATGCTGACCGTTTCTGATCTGATAGAAGGTTTTGCCATCGGATAGGATCAGCGACGACCTGTCGAACCGCTTCACCTGTTCCTGTCCGTAGGCATGGCTTTCCTGCACCTTATTCCCTGTCTTGAGGTCAATCACATCCATCTGCCCATTGCTGTAGAAGAGCATCAGATACTGGTTGCCATACACCTCCATATCCTGAAGGCTGAGACGCCTGTTCACCTCATAATACCGTTGCAGTTCCACGTTGTAGAGCCCTTTCTCCGTGAGTATCCACACGACGTTCGTCTGATCCACGAACATGTCGAGAGCCTTGTCCGTGACCCCGAACTCCTCGAATACCTTGTCGATGGAATCCACGAAGCGCTCCGTGGTCAGGTTCACGCACGTCACGTTATGCGTGTTCTTCAGCCAGATATGGTGGAACTTGTCGAAATAGAGGTGGTAGTTGCCTGTATAGTTGGGCAGCGGATACAGGTTCTCGCTGCTCGGATCGATATACGTGAACGTCTGTCCGTCGAAGAAGTTGATCTGCCCGATGGTCGTGATTACCAACCGACCTGTCTTGGTGACATGAATGGTCTGCGCACTGTTGTCTGCCAGTCCGTTGGCCGCGTTATACACGTAGAAACGCATATCCCTGGCCGAAACCGGAACAGACGGCATCAGCAGAATTCCCACAAAGAGACAGGTCAATAAGTACTTACCACGCATAGGGTTATCGTTGTCGTTGCAAAGTTAATGAAAAAGACAATTAACTCCAAATTTTTCTGGCACATTTTTACTCTTACGCTCTATTTCTCTTTTTGTCAAATCATTAAAGTATTGTAAATGTAGGGACAGATATGACGTAGTTCATGTAATAATTCGTAACTTTGCAGAAAATAAATATGACTGATTATGAGAACCATTAAAATGATGCTGGCCGTAGTGCTGACGGCCGTTGTCTGCACTCAGGTTGTAGCACAGGGAGTATTAGTGAAGATAGACCATGTAGTGCCTGTTACGAATGTGAACATGATGCAAGGTCCAAAACTTCTAAGCGACAACAGGGTGGAGTTCACCGTGAAAGCCCCAGAGGCGCAGAAGGTGCAGATCGACCTGTGCGGTACCAAGTACGACATGCAGAAGTCTGGTGAGGGTATCTGGACGGTGACCACCCAACCACAGGTACCAGGATTCCACTACTATTTCCTGATAGTGGATGGCGTATCCGTGTCCGACCCCGCCAGTCAGACGTTCTACGGCTGCGGCAAATGGTCGAGTGCCATCGAGATTCCCGAGGAGGGCATGGACGATTTCGAGGTACAGGCTGTGCCACACGGCGAGGTGCGCACCGTACATTATTACTCGAAGGTGGATCAGGCATGGCGACCCCTGATGGTCTATACCCCTGCAGGCTATAACGAAAGCCAGCAGTCCTATCCAGTGGTCTATATCCAGCATGGCGGCGGTGAGGATCATCGCGGCTGGATGGAACAGGGTCGTACGGCTCAGATCATGGACAACCTGATTGCGGCTGGCAAGGCGGTGCCTATGATCGTGGTGAGTGCCAACAGCAATGTCCGTTCGCGTAATGGAGGCTTTGGCGGTGGCTACAGTTGGCAGGGCATGCAGAGTTTCCGCAGTGAACTGATAGAGAATGTGATACCCTTTGTGGAGAAGAACTATCGCACCAAGCAGGACCGTAAGAGCCGCGCCATGTGCGGACTCTCGATGGGTGGCGGTCAGTCGTTCTACATCGGTCTGCGCGATCCAGAGGTGTTTGCCAACGTAGGCGTTTTCTCAACAGGCATGTTCGGTGGTATCTCTGGCGCATCCAACTTCGACCTGGAGACCGAGGTGCCAGGCATACTCTCTGATACCAAGACATTCAATGAGCAGTTCGATGTGTTTTTCATGAGTTGTGGCGAACAGGATCCGCGCATTGACTATACGCGTAACATCGTGAAGAAGATGCGCGACGGTGGCGTGGAGGTACGTTTTAACTCCTACCCTGGCGATCACGAGTGGCAGGTATGGCGCAAGTCGCTCCATGAGTTCGCCCAGTACCTGTTCAAGTAACAATCTGCAGGATTTTCCCTATTAATCTTTAGGGTTTTACCATCATCGTTTTAGGAAGATTCCCTTTGAATCCTCCTAAAAATTGCCGTACTTTGCACTGTGAACAAGAAATAAATGTCTAACCCTTTAAAGATAGGAGATAAGAATATGAAGAAGATGATGATTCTGGCAGTGATGATGGTCATGACTATCTCGGCCAAGGCAATGAACTATAACGCAGCGAAGAACGAGGCCCTGTTCCTGAGCGACAAGATGGCTTACGAACTGAACCTTACCGCTGCACAGTATAACGCAGTCTATGAGATCAACCTCGACTACCTGATGAGCCTGAACGGACATAGTGACGTGTTTGGCATCTGGTGGGATCGTCGTAATGCTGACCTCCGCTTCGTGCTGACTCCGTGGCAGTATGACAAGTATGTGGCGCTGAACCACTTCTATCGCCCCGTGGCTTGGAAGACTGGCGGCTGGACGTTCGCAGTCT
>JAFRMM010000006.1 GCA_017430675.1 Prevotella sp. | reverse complement strand
GGGTTTCCTGATTTTTGAGACCGTCTTCTGTGCCACTTCTGCCACCATCGTCAGCGGTGCTATGGCTGAGCGCACGAAGTTCTCTATGTATCTGATTTACAGCGCCGTGATCTCTCTGATCATCTATCCCGTAGAGGGTCACTGGACGTGGGGCGGCGGCTGGCTCTGCAACGATGCTGCCGACGGGTTTATGATGACGACTTTTGGCGATGTGTTCCACGACTTTGCAGGTTCTGCCATCGTGCATAGCGTGGGTGGTGTGCTGGCTCTGATTGGTGCGCTGGCCCTCGGTCCCCGTATCGGCAAGTATGCGAAAGACGGCAAGAGCCGTGCTATCCCTGGTCATTCGCTGACACTGGCTTCTTTGGGTGTATTCATCCTCTGGCTCGGATGGTTTGGTTTCAACCCAGGGTCTCAGTTGGCTGCCAGTGGTGAGGTGAACCGCATCGCGATCTCGCATGTGTTCCTGACCACGAACCTCGCCGCTGCCGCTGGTGGTACCGCCACGATGATCCTCACCTGGCTGAAGTATGGCAAACCGTCGCTCTCTCTGACATTGAATGGTGTGCTGGCAGGTCTTGTGGGTATCACGGCAGGGTGTGACCTCGTATCGCCTTGGGGTGCTGTCGTCATCGGTCTCGTATGTGGTATCGTACTGGTCTATGCCATCGAGTTCATCGATCACAAACTGCACATCGACGACCCTGTAGGTGCTTCTTCTGTACACGGTGTCTGTGGTATCCTCGGCACACTGATGACGGGTCTGCTCTCTACGAGCAACGGTGCCTTCTACGGCCATGGTTGGGGATTCTTCGGCGCTGAGTGCTTCGGCATTCTCATGATCGACCTCTGGGCTGCCGCCTGTGGCTTTGTACTGTTCTTTGGCCTCAAGAGACTGCATGGTCTGCGCGTTGACAAGCGCATTGAGGAGGAAGGTCTTGATGTCTATGAGCACGGAGAGATGTGTTATAACTAGTTGATTGAACATGGAAAGAGTATGAAAAAGATGATAATATTAATCATGGGATTGCTCGCGGGAGTGGGTACCCATGCACAGGATAGAGTAGAGACGACGGTAGCGGCGGATTTCGTGAATCAGTATATCTGGCGTGGTCAGGACTGTGGAAGCGCTGCCGTACAGCCTAAACTCGGCATCGGCTACAAGGGCCTGAGTCTGACAGCCTGGGGCAGTTATGGCTTGGCAGATCCTGACGATACGAAGGAGTTCGACCTGACACTCGCCTATTCTGCTGGCGGTTTCAATATCGGCGTGACGGACTATTGGTTCAGCGTAGGTCTCGAGCCTGATGCCAGGTACTTCAAGTACGACGCCCACGGTACGAACCACATCTTCGAGGTCAACATCGGCTACGACTTCGGAGTGGCCTCCGTACAGTGGTTCACGTACTTCGCTGGCAACGATGGTGTGAATAAGGACGGCAAGCGGGCCTATAGCAGTTATCTTGAAGCAAACGTCCCATTCAAACTTGCAACGGTGGATTGGACAGCCACGGCAGGTGCCGTACCCTTCGCCACTGACTTCTATGGCACGTCAGGCTTCGCCGTCACCAACCTCTCGCTGAAGGCGACGAAGGATATCAGGGTGACAGATTCGTTCTCAATTCCCGTCTTCGGACAGGTCGTAGGCAACCCCTGTGCTCAGAAGGCATACTTGGTCATTGGATTCACGCTTCAGCCGTGAGTCCATTGACTCTTTTTACTCGCAAACATCAAACAACAAGATATGGAAACAAAATTCATTTTCGTCACGGGCGGTGTGGTATCCTCATTGGGTAAGGGTATCATCTCCGCCAGTATTGGTAAACTGCTCCAGGCGCGCGGCTTCAAAGTCACCATCCAGAAGTTCGACCCGTATATCAACATTGACCCAGGGACACTGAACCCCTATGAGCATGGCGAGTGCTATGTGACTGTCGATGGCATGGAGACGGATCTCGACCTTGGACACTACGAGCGGTTTACAGGTATTCACACCACGCGTAATAACTCAATCACCACGGGCCGTATCTACAAGACCGTCATCGACCGTGAGCGTCATGGCGACTATTTAGGTAAGACAATCCAGGTGGTGCCCCACATCACGGACGAGATCAAACGTCGTATGCTTCGCGAGGATGAGAAGGACGAAGAACTCGACTTCGTCATCACGGAGGTGGGCGGTACGATCGGTGATATCGAGAGCGCCCCGTTCATGGAGGCTATTCGTCAGTTGCGCTGGCAGTTAGGCAGGAACGCCGTTTGCGTGCACCTGACATACGTTCCTTATCTGAAAGCCGCCGAGGAATTGAAGACCAAACCCACACAACATAGCGTGAAGGAGTTGCAGTCGATGGGTATCCAGCCCGATATCCTCGTGCTGCGCACGGAGCGCCACCTCGACGACCATATACGCATGAAGGTGGCCTCGTTCTGTAATGTCGATCTGGAGTGTGTGGTGCAGAGCGAGGATATGCCGAGTATCTATGAGGTGCCTGTCAGCATGCAGCATCAGGGACTCGATGCCGCCATCATGCGTAAGATAGGCATCCCTGTGGGGGAGACACCCGCCATGAAACCGTGGCACGATTTCCTCGACAAACAGCGTCACGCCAAGCGCGAGGAACATATCGGACTCGTGGGGAAATACAATCTGCAGGATGCCTATAAGAGCATCCGTGAGAGCCTCAACCTCGCAGGTATCTATAACGACGTGAAAGTGAAGATTGACTTTATCAACAGCGAGGAGATCACCCGTGAGAACGTCGCCGAGAAACTGGAGGGTATGGCAGGTGTCGTGATCTGCCCGGGCTTCGGCACACGAGGCATAGAAGGGAAGATCATCGCTGCTGAATATACCCGTACCCATGACATGCCCACCTTTGGTATCTGTCTGGGTATGCAGATGATGGTGATCGAGTTCGCCCGTAACATGCTGGGACTCAAAGACGCTCACAGTGCAGAGATGGATCCCCAGACATCCCATAATGTCATTGACATGATGGAAGAGCAGAAGACCATCACGCAACTAGGTGGTACGATGCGTCTGGGTGCCTATGACTGCGAACTGTTGCAGGGCAGTCGCGCCTGGGAGGCATACGGTGGGGAGACGCTTATCCGTGAGCGCCACCGTCACCGTTATGAGTTCAATAACAAATATCAGGATGCGTATGAGGGGGCTGGTATGAAGTGTGTGGGCATCAACCCTGCTGCCAACCTCGTGGAAATCGTGGAGATACCAGAGAAGAAATGGTATATCGGCACACAGTTCCATCCGGAATATTCGTCAACAGTACTGCATCCGCATCCCCTGTTTATGTCGTTCATAAAAGCTTGCGTCGATGGAAGAACTGAAGCATGAGTGTGGGGTGGCGATGATCCGCCTGTTGAAGCCGTTGAGTTACTACGAACAGAAATATGGTACGTGGCGCTATGGCTTCAATAAACTCTATCTGATGATGGAGAAGCAGCACAACCGTGGTCAGGAGGGTGCTGGTATCGCCTCAGTGAGTCTTACCAAGGAGCCGGGCACGGAATATATGTTCCGTGAGAAGGCTGAGGGCAAGGATGCCATCACGGAGATTTTCTCGCGCGTCACAGAGGAGATGGCCGGTGAACTGCTCATGGGACACCTGCGCTATTCGACGACGGGCAAGAGCGGCCTGACGTTCGTGCATCCCTTCCTGCGCCGTAACAACTGGCGGGCGAAGAACCTCTGTCTGTGTGGAAACTTCAACATGACAAACATCGAGGAGGTGTTCCAGTTCCTGACCCAACAGGGACAGTCGCCGCGTATCTATGGCGACTCGTATATCACGCTGGAACTGATGGGACATCGTCTGGACCGAGAGGTGGAACGCCTGTATGCCATCGCGAAGGAACAGGGACTGACAGGTACGGATATTACTGACTATATCGATGACCATATGGAGATGGCGAATGTGCTGAAGACCACGATGAGTCATTATGATGGTGGTTACGTAATGTGCGGACTGACAGGTTCGGGCGAGATGTTCGCCGTGAGAGACCCCTGGGGCATCCGTCCTGCGTTCTATTACCGCGACGATGAGATCATGGCCTTGGCCAGTGAGCGTCCTGTGCTGCAGACCACCTTTGACCTGTCGTCGGAGGATATCCATGAACTTCAGCCCGGTGAGGCACTGATCGTGCATAAGAACGGTGAGAGCAGACAGGAACAGATCATGCCATCCCAACCACTGAGTGCCTGTTCGTTTGAGCGTATCTATTTCAGTCGGGGCTCCGACTGCGACATCTATCAGGAGCGCAAGCGATTAGGAGAGCAACTCACACCTGCCATCCTGAAAGCCATTGGTGGTGATGTGGAGCATACCGTCTTCTCGTATATTCCTAACACCGCTGAGGTGGCTTACTATGGCATGACTGACGGTTTCCGTAAGTTGCATGGAGAGGTACGGACGGAGAAGGTGGTGTGGAAGGATATCAAGATGCGCACCTTTATTGCCGACAACTCTGAGCGCAACGACCTCGCTGCCCATGTCTATGATATCAGTTATGGGAGTCTGAAGGCTCATGAGGATAATCTGGTGATCATCGATGACTCTATCGTGCGCGGCACCACCCTAAGGGAGAGTATCTTCAAGATCCTCGACCGTCTGCATCCCAAGAAGATCGTGATGGTGTCGAGTTCACCGCAGATCCGCTATCCGGACTACTATGGTATTGATATGTCAAGGTTGGAAGAACTCTGTGCCTTCCGTGCTGCCATTGCCCTTATCAGGGAGCGTGGGATGCAGAAACTGATCGCCGACACTTATAAGGCCTGCAAGTATTCGCCAGCCTCGTTGAACCATGTGCGTAATATCTATGCGCCGTTCAGTGTGGAGGATATCAACCGTAAGATCGTGGAGATGCTCCGTCCTGAGGAGATGCAGTCGCCCGTGGAACTGGTGTTCCAGAGTATCGAGGGTCTGCACGAGGCTTGTCCGAAGCATCCTGGCGACTGGTACTTCACGGGCCATTATCCTACGCCTGGTGGTATCCGCCTCTGCAATGGGGCCTTCGTGAACTATGTGGAGAAAGTATTGAAAATGCAACTATAAAACAACTAAAAAGACAAGATTATGTGTGGAATCGTAGCAATCTTGAACGTCAAGGAACAGACGCATGAGTTGCGTGAGAAAGCCTTGAAGATGAGTCAGAAGATCCGTCATCGCGGACCTGACTGGAGTGGAATATACTGTGGTGGCAGTGCCATCCTCGCCCACGAGCGACTGAGTATCGTCGATCCTGAGTCGGGTGGACAACCGTTGTTCTCGCCAGATCGTCTGCAGATTCTGGCCGTGAACGGTGAGATCTATAACCATCAGGAGATCCGTCGTCGCTTTGCCGGACAGTACGAGTTTCAGACGGGCAGCGACTGTGAGGTGATCCTCGCCCTGTATCGTGAGAAGGGCATCAATTTTCTGGAGGACCTGAGCGGCATCTTTGCCTTTGTACTCTACGACGAGGAGCGTAACGAGTTTCTGATTGCCCGTGACCCCATCGGTGTGATACCTCTTTATATTGGCTACGACAGAGACGGTACGGTGTATGTCGCCTCAGAGTTGAAAGCCTTGGAGGGTCAGTGCGAACGCTATGAACCGTTCCTGCCAGGCCATTACTATTGGAGCGTGGATCCAGGACAGAAGTGGTACTACCGTCGCGACTGGATGCAGTACGATGCCGTCAAGGATAACCCTGCCAGTGTAGAGGTTATCCGTGAATCGCTCACAGATGCTGTGAAGCGTCAGTTGATGAGTGATGTGCCATACGGCGTGCTGCTGAGTGGCGGTCTCGACTCATCTGTGATCTCCGCCATAGCCGAGAAGTTCAGTGAACATCGTATCGAGGATAACTCCCAGACCCGTGCCTACTGGCCCCGTCTGCACTCCTTCGCAGTGGGTCTGAAGGGGGCGCCTGATCTGGCGAAAGCCAAGATGGTGGCTGATCATATAGGTACCGTACACCATGAGATTAACTACACCATTCAGGAAGGTCTCGATGCCATCCGCGATGTGATCTATTATATCGAGACCTACGATGTCACCACCGTTCGTGCCTCTACGCCGATGTATCTGTTGGCGCGTGTCATTAAGTCGATGGGTATCAAGATGGTGCTCTCGGGTGAGGGTGCCGACGAGATCTTCGGTGGGTACCTCTATTTCCACAAGGCACCGGATGCCAGGGCTTTCCATGAGGAGACCGTGCGCAAGTTGTCGAAGTTGTATCTCTACGACTGTCTGCGTGCCAACAAGAGTCTCTCGGCCTGGGGCGTGGAGGGGCGTGTTCCCTTCCTCGACAAGGAGTTTCTGGATGTCGCCATGCGCACCAATCCCGAGGCTAAGATGTGCCTGGGCACCACGATGGAGAAGAAGATCGTGCGCGAGGCCTTCGCAGATATGCTACCTGAGGCAGTGGCCTGGCGACAGAAGGAGCAGTTCAGCGACGGCGTGGGCTACTCATGGATCGACACCCTGAAGCAGATCACCTCCGAGGCCGTCAGCGATGAACAGATGGCCCATGCTGCTGAACGCTTCCCCATCAACCCACCGAAGAACAAAGAGGAGTATTATTATCGCTCGATCTTCGCAGAACATTTCCCCAGCGACTCCGCTGCCAAAAGTGTTCCTAGTGAGGCCAGTGTGGCTTGTAGCACAGCGATTGCCTTAGAGTGGGATGCCGCCTTCAAGGGGATGAATGATCCCTCGGGTCGTGCTGTCAAGGGCGTGCATGAGCAGGCTTATTAAGTAAAAGAAGAAAGGCTCGGAAATCCCGGGCCTTTCTCTATTTCTATTTTAACCATTGTTCTATTCGATTCAGTGCCTCTTCGGTTTTCTCATGGCTGCCAAAGGCAGTGAAGCGTACATAGCCTTCGCCTGAGGGACCGAATCCTACGCCTGGGGTGCAGACGACATGGGCGCCGTAGAGCATCTCCTCAAAGAATTTCCAACTGCTGCTGGTCTGGGGTGTCCTGACCCAGATATAGGGGGCATTCTCACCACCATAGCATTCGAAACCGAGTGAACGGAGGGTATCGAGCATCTTCCGTGCGTTCTGCATATAATAGGCAATGGTGGTCTTGATCTGTTCCTTGCCATCAGGGGAGTAGGTGGCCTCGGCGGCGCGCTGGGAGATATAACTGGTGCCATTGAACTTCGTGCACTGGCGACGGTTCCACAGGGGATTCAGGGGGATGCGCTCACCTGTCAGGGTGGCGGCTGTCACCTCCTTGGGTACAACGGTATAGCCGCAGCGTACGCCTGTGAAACCGGCTGTCTTGGAATAACTGTGGAACTCAATGGCACACTTCCTGGCGCCCCTGATCTCGTAGATGCTGTGGGGGATGCTGTCATCCTGGATGTAGGCCTGATAGGCGGCATCGTAGAAGATGAGCGTGTCGTTCTTCAGGGCGTAGTTCACCCACTTGCGCAGTTCTTCCTTGGAGATGACGGTACCTGTCGGGTTGTTGGGGTAGCACAGGTAGATCACATCCACACGACGGTTAGGGATCCCTGGTACGAAGTTGTTCTCCGCCGTGCATGGCATATACATCACATTCGACCACTTCCCATGTCCGTCCTGCACCCCTGCGCGCCCGATCATCACGTTCGAGTCGATATAGACGGGGTAGATGGGGTCTGTCACGCCGATGGAGTTGTCCCAGCGAATGAGTTCCTGTATATTGCCGGTGTCGCTCTTGGCACCATCGTTGATGAAGATCTCGTTGATGTCGAGATGGATGCCACGTGGCAGGAAGTCGTTCTTCAGGATGGTTTCGCGCAGGAAGTCATAACCCTGTTCAGGTCCGTATCCACGGAATGTAGCCTGTACGGCCATCTCGTCGGCAGCCTTGTGGATGGCCTCGATGACAGCGGGAGCCAACGGCTGTGTCACGTCACCGATACCTAGACTGATCACATCAGCCTTCGGATGGGTTGTCTTGAAGGCATTCACCTTCTTGGCAATATCTGCAAACAGGTAGTTGTTCGGCAGTTTCAGGAAATGATCGTTTACTAATGCCATATTTTCTCTTTGGTGTGAAGTTTGTCTGATTCTGACTGCAAAGGTAAACCGTTTTGCATTAAATCCAAAGAATTTACTGACTTTTTTATTCTTCTTTTCGTCAGTTTGTGACAATTTGAAAGAAAAACGCGCCCTTTAGTTATAAATTGTAATTGTTAAGGTGCGGCTTTCCCTATAAGTAGATGAAAAAATACCATTATTATTTGGCTATCTGCTCTATTTTGCGTACTTTTGCACCCGAATTAACGAAAGTCATTATGCAGACAAACAGTCATCTATCGCGTCTCATTCATGATCAGGCCAAGAAATACGGTGATCGTGAGGTGTTGATCTATAAGGACTTTGGTGGGTCGGAGTGGAGGTCGTATTCCTGGAACCAGTTCTCGGATATGGTGAAGGAAGTGTCGAATGCCCTGTTGAACGTTGGCGTCAAGGTGCAGGAGAATGTGGGTGTGTTCTCGCAGAACTCCGTGCAGTACCTGTTCTGTGACTTTGGCGCGTGGGGTATCCGTGCGGTGACGATTCCTTTCTATGCCACGAGTTCGGAACAGCAGATTCAGTTTATGGTCAATGATGCGAAGATCCGTTTCCTGTTTGTTGGTGAGCAGGAGCAGTACGACAAGGCGCGCCGTGTCTTCTCTACCTGTAGCACCCTGGAGCGCATCATCATCTTCGATAGGAATGTGCGTATCTCGACGCATGATCCCAATGCCATGTACTTCGATGACTTCCTGAAGTTGGGCGAAAACTATCCCCGTCAGACGGAAGTGGAGTCGTTACAGGCGCAGGCTTCGATGGACGATATTGCCAATATCCTCTATACCAGTGGTACGACGGGTGATTCAAAGGGCGTGATCCTGACCTGCGGGCAGTACCATGCAGCCTTTGAGGCTAATCATAAGTGTGTGCCTGTGGGAGAGAACGACCGTGTGCTGAATTTCCTGCCTTTCACTCACATCTTTGAGAAAGGTTGGAAGATCCTGTGTCTGACAGAGGGTGCCCGTCTGATCGTGAATACCTATCCACAGGAGGTGCAGAAGTCGATGAAGGAGACGCATCCGACATGTATGTCGTCGGTGCCCCGCTTCTGGGAGAAGGTCTATATGGGGGTGCAGGAACAGATTGACAATGCCAATCCTGCCAAGCGTAAACTGTTCAACCACGCGCTGAAGGTGGGTAAGGAACATAATATCAATTACCTGTCGAAGGGTAAGCGTCCGCCACTGGCCCTGCATCTGGAGTATGAGATGCTGAACAGGACGGTGTTCTCGCTCGTCCGTAAGGAACTGGGCTTGGAGAACGCGCATTTCTTCCCGACGGCGGGAGCCACGGTGAATCCGAAGGTGGAGGAGTTCGTCCATGCCATCGGCATTAATATGGTGGTGGGCTATGGTCTGACGGAGAGTCTGGCCACGGTGAGTTGTAACCATCTGGGTGAGCCGTTTACAGTAGGTGGCGTCGGTATTCCCATCGAGGGCATTGATATTAAGATCAGCGACGAGGGCGAGGTGCTCC
>JAFRMM010000064.1 GCA_017430675.1 Prevotella sp. | reverse complement strand
GTCAACAGGTGTTCAGGCTATCTACATGAACCTGATCGTTGGTAACACCAGCGGTGATGCCATCACGGTCTATCCCACATCTGAGGATGGCGAGTGGACGAACTACTACCTGAAGGGTGGTACGTACATGAGCGTCAGCGGCAATGTCTCCATCGGCAACAACAAGAGTTACCTGCAGTTGCCGACCTCCATGCTGGCTGGTGCCCGTGGCGAGGATGCCCAATCCTCCTCGGATGTCCTAGGCAATCTAGGCACGCCTAGCACCTACCATCTGGCCGAACTCGAGACGGAGTCCATGCCGATCATCTTCCAGAATACGACAGGCATTAAGGACAATAACCGTGAGACAATAACCAATAACCGTGACGACCAGTGGTACACGATAAGCGGCCAGCGCATCGATAAGCCCACGAGTAAGGGCCTTTACATCCACAACGGAAAGAAAGTCGTCGTGAGGTGACAGGCGCGCACGCGCGCGATAGTAGGTTAAGCCGAAAACAAGTGTCCCATCTGTCCTATGTGTCCCTGTCGTTTTGCGGAAAAGGGACAGGTGGGACAGGTGGGACACATAAAAAGTGAGTATGGCAACTATATATGTGCGCGCGTATGTACGCGCGAGCGTGAATCGTCCAAACGGAGGTACGATAGCAGCAAACGGAGCCACTATAGGAAAAAATAGTGGCACTATAGCGGAGAATAGTGGCACGATACGATGCTACGGAGCCACTATTTCGTCACGGGGGACAGATACTGGGATTATGACAGGCCTTCGATCTCGCCGTTCTCGATGGTGATGCGCTCGGCCTGGGGACTGCGGGGGAGGCCCGGCATGCGGAGCATGTCACCGGCGATGGCGACGATCATCTCGCTGCCGCAGTTCAGGATGATGTCGCGGATGCGGATGGTGAAGCCCTCGGGGGAGCCGTAGCGCGTGGAGTCGGCAGAGAATGAGAACTGGGTCTTGGCGATGCAGATGGGGTAGTGGGCGATGGCACCGTCCTCGTCGGTAAAGGTGGCACGTAGGTCCTCCAGTTTCTTCTTGGCCGTCTTGCTATACTCCACGGCCGATGCCCCGTAGATGCCCTTGCAGACCTTCTCGATCTTGTCTTCCAGACAGTCGGCTTCCTTGTAGGTAAAACGGATGGGAAGGGGGTGTTGCCTCTCGATGGTGTCGATGACGGTCTGGGCCAGTTCGACGGCACCTTCGCCACCCTTGAGGAAGGCTTCGTTGACGGCGAAGCCGACACCGAGATCCTCGCAGTTCTTGCGGACGATGTCTATCTCTTCCTCCAGATCCGTGTCGTGGCGGTTGAGGGTGACCACCACGGGTTGTCCGAATCCCTGCATGTTGCGGATGTGGCGGTTCAGGTTCTTCAGTCCCTCCGTCAGTCCCTTGGCATTAGGCTCCTTGATATGTTCGAGATCCACGCCGCCGTGCATCTTCAGTCCTTGGGTGGTGGCCACGATGACCACCAGTCGGGGCTGCAGTCCCGTCTTGCGGCATTTGATGTCGAAGAATTTCTCTGCTCCTAAGTCGGCACCGAAGCCAGCCTCTGTGACCACGTAGTCGCAGTAGGTCATGGCCATCTTCGTGGCCACCACACTGGAACAGCCGTGGGCGATGTTGGCAAAGGGACCGCCGTGGATGAAGGCTGGCGTGTGCTCCGTGGTCTGCACGAGGTTCGGGTTGAGGGCATCGCGCAGCAGGACGGTGATGGCGCCTGCCACGCCGAGGTCCTTGACCTTGAACAGTTTGCCGTCAGCCGTGATGCCCAGGACGATGTTCTCGATGCGGCGCTGCAGGTCCTTCTCGCTGGTGGCGAGGCAGAGGATGGCCATCAGTTCCGAGGCTGGCGTGATGTCGAAACCCGTCTCGGCGACCACACCGTCGCCGCGAAGGCCCGTCACCACGTTGCGCAGGGCACGGTCGTTCACGTCGAGCACCCGCTTCCAGAAGATCTCACGCAGTGAGAAGCCCTCCTTGCGGTGCTGGTAGATATAGTTGTCGAGCAGGGCGCTGATGGTGTTATGCGCGGAGGTCACGGCGTGGAAGTCGCCCGTGAAGTGCAGGTTGATCTTCTCCATGGGCAGTACCTGACTATAGCCGCCGCCGGCCGCACCGCCCTTCATGCCGAAGCAGGGACCTAATGATGGCTCGCGCAAGGCCACAGCCGCCCGTTTGCCAATCTTGTTGAGTCCTAACGTCAGACCGATACTGACGGTGGTCTTTCCGATACCGGCTTTCGTAGGACTGATAGCAGTCACCAGGATCAGGTTGCTCTTCTTCACTTTTTTCTCATCAATCAGTGAGATAGGTACTTTGGCCATGTATCGGCCATAAGGGTCAATCTCTTCGGTGGGAATACCCAGTCGCGAGGCAATCTCGCTGATGTGGTCTAACTGACACTCCCGCGCAATCTGTATGTCTGTCTTCATCGCTGTAGTTGTTCTTTTCAGTTATTCGGCTGCAAAGGTAATGATTTATCTGCGATTTGCCAAAAAAACGGTTCAAAGTTTGTAGGAACTGACAAAAAGATGTAACTTTGCAGTCAGTTTCCACCTTATTATATATTATATATGAACGAGAACGAGAAGAAGCAGCAGGGACTGCAGATAGAACTGCCACAGCAGGTGGCACAGGGAGAGTATGCCAACTTTGCCATCATCACGCATGGCTCCAGTGACTTCGTGGTGGATTTTGCACGGGTGCTGCCTGGCGTGCCAAAGGCTCAGGTGTGCAGCCGCGTGATCCTGGCACCCGAGCATGCCAAGCGCCTGCTGGGCGCCCTGCAGGAAAACATCATGCGGTATGAGAAGGAGTACGGTCCGATCCGGATTCCGAACCAGGAACCGCGCACCATCGCGCCTTTTGACCTCTCAAAAGGCGAGGCTTGAAAGCAATTTGGTATTAATTATTGCAAAAAGTGTTATTTCTTGTTAATTCAAAACAAGGATAACGCTTTTTCTTCTTTTTATATTAGGTGGAACCGGAAAATAGTTGTACCTTTGCAGCCCGAATCGCCCTTCTGAACGAAAAGTGGGCGCATAATGTGCTGAATATAAACAAAATATACATATAAATTAATTAAAAGTTAAAGTATTATGCCTACAATTTCACAATTGGTAAGAAAAGGCAGAAAGGTGATTGTTGACAAGTCAAAGTCACCCGCGCTGGACAACTGTCCCCAGCGTCGCGGTGTCTGTGTACGTGTCTATACAACAACCCCGAAGAAGCCTAATTCGGCTATGCGTAAGGTAGCCCGTGTTCGTTTGACCAATCAGAAGGAGGTCAACAGTTACATTCCCGGAGAGGGACACAACCTGCAGGAGCACTCTATCGTGCTGGTGCGCGGCGGTCGTGTGAAGGACCTCCCCGGTGTACGTTATCACATCGTCCGCGGTACGCTCGATACCGCCGGTGTGGCAAATCGTCTGCAGCGCCGCTCCAAGTACGGTGCCAAGCGTCCCAAGGCCAAGAAGTAAAAACTGACCGGAGAAGGTCAGAAGGCCAGCCTC
>JAFRMM010000063.1 GCA_017430675.1 Prevotella sp. | reverse complement strand
GAAGAACTGACGCAGTTCGCACTCACGGGCAATCATACCGCCTGGTGGATTCCCGGCGACTACTCTACCCAGGAGTTCAACCCCACGGAGTCGCGACTCTCAGACGTTCGCCGTCTGTCTCCCGACATACGCAAGCGCGGAGGATGGCCACACACCGACGCCACGGACTGCAGTGTACAGACAGCCCTGCAGATGAAGACCGACCAGGGCCTCTATATCAACATCCACGAGGCAGCCGTTCTGGACTATCCCACCATGAACCTCGACCTCGACGACAAGAACTTCGTGCTGCGTACTTGGCTCACCCCCGATGCTGAGGGAGTCAAGGGCCGTATGCAGGCACCTTGCAAGACGCCTTGGCGCTCCGTCATGGTGTGTACCAGCGCTACCGATGTGCTGGCCTCGCGTCTCATACTGAACCTCAATGATCCCTGCGCCATCAAGGATGTGTCGTGGATTCATCCCGTGAAATACATGGGTGTTTGGTGGGAGATGATTAGCGGTCACAGCCAGTGGTCTTATACCAATGATTATCCCTCGGTACAGTTAGGCGTCACCGACTACGCCCACTCGAAGCCCCACGGCAAGCATGGGGCCAACAATGAGAACGTGCGCCGTTACATCGACTTTGCTGCCGAGAACGGGTTCGACGCCATCCTTGTGGAGGGGTGGAACGAAGGTTGGGAAGACTGGTATGGCAAACAGAAGGACTTCGTGTTCGACTTCATCACGCCCTACCCCGACTTCGACCTGCCAGCCCTGAACAAGTATGCCCACGAGAAAGGCATCCGGATTATCATGCACCACGAGAGTTCCTCGTCAACCCAGAACTACGAGCGGTGGATGGATCAGGCCTACACACTGATGAACAAGTACGGCTACAATGCCGTCAAAAGCGGCTATGTGGGCAAGATCATCCCATACGGTGAATATCACTACAGCCAGCCTATCATCAACCACTATCACTATGCCATTACCGAAGCCGCCAAGCACCATATCATGGTGAACGGACACGAGGCGGTTCGTCCCACAGGCCTCTGTCGCACCTGGCCGAACATGATTGGCAACGAGAGTGCAATGGGCACCGAGTTCCGCAGTGCCATCTTGCCGGGCCACACCACCATCTTCCCCTTTACCCGTCTTCAGGGAGGCCCGATGGACTATACCCCAGGCATCTTCGAGATGGATCTCACAAAGACCTCGGGCTGGGCCGACAAGATGAACCATACTATCTGCAACCAGTTGGGACTCTACGTCACCTTCTATTCGCCACTACAGATGGCAGCAGACCTGCCCCAGTATTATGCCCGCTATATGGATGCCTTCCAGTTCATCAAGGATGTGGCTGTTGACTGGGACAAGAGTATCTACCTCGATGCCGAACCTGGGGCATACATAATTACCGCCCGTCATCCCAAGATCTCGTCGCTCAACAAGGCGGCAGAAGGCGTCAGTGCACTGCCTGACGGCAAGAAAGATGCCATCAACAGCGTCACACGCTTCGTCTATGCCCTGCCAGAGAATGCCACAGCCCGGGACCTCGCCAATACCGAGCCTCGCGATGTGTGGTACGTAGGGGGCATCACCGACGAGAATGCCCGCGAGGTCAAGGTGAGACTCAACTTCCTGAAGCCCGGAACGGACTACGAGGCTACCATCTATTCCGATGCCCCCGATGCCGACTACAAGACCAACCCGCAGGCCTATACCATCACCCGCAAGAAGGTCAATGCCAAAACGACGTTGAAACTCCGTATGGCCCGTGCCGGAGGCTTCGCCATCTCCCTCCGCTCACTATAAGACCTGACTTTACAGACAATATACTTAATAACTCAACACCTATCGATATGTTGATATCAAAAAGACTATTACTGGCCCTTGGGCTGACGATGTGCCTCTCGGCTGGCGCACAGGAGAACGAGATTCACCAGCGTTCGGAAGTGTATGAATGGCCTACAGAAGAACTGGTAGTGAAGAACCTGAAACTGTGGCAAGACCTGAAGTTCGGCGTGCTGTTCCATTGGGGACTGTATTCCGTGCCTGGCATGGTGGAGTCGTGGGCCATCTGCGACGAGAACTGGATTACGAGAGATTCCACTCGCACCTATCAGCAATACATGGACTGGTATTTCGGACTGGCTGAGGAACTTCGTCCCATGAAGTTTGACCCGACCCAATGGGCAACTGTCTGTCGTGACGCAGGGATGAAGTACATGATCTTCACCACGAAGCACCATGACGGTTTCTGTATGTTCGACTCCCACGAGACGGACTTCACCATCGCCAAGCACGCCTTCAAGGACGATCCCCGTCGCGACGTGCTGAAACACGTGCTTGATGCCTTCCGTGATCAGCAGTTCACCATCGGCACTTACTTCTCGAAACCTGACTGGCATTCACAATACTATTGGTGGGATGTATATGCCAAGAAGGGGCGCAACGTGAACTACCCTGTTGATCAGCATCCCTGGCGCTGGCAACAGTTCAGGAAGTTTACCCATAACCAGATTAACGAGATCACGTCTCGCTACGGTAAGGTGGATATCCTGTGGCTCGACGGCGGCTGGGTGACCAAGGAGAACAGAGGCCAGGACCTTGACATGCCCGAACTGGCCCGTATAGCCCGCACGAACCAACCTGGCATCATCATCGTTGACCGCACCATCCACGGCCCTTACGAGAACTATCAGACCCCGGAGCGCACCATCCCCGAGACGCAGTTAGACTTCCCTTGGGAGAGTTGTATCACCCTGACCGATGACTGGGGGTGGGTTCCTCGTCCCCGATACAAGTCACCAGAGAAGGTGATTGCCACGTTGGTTGAGATCGTGGCCAAGGGAGGGAACCTGGTGCTCGGCGTAGGCCCTACCCCCGACGGACTCATAGAGCAGGAGGCCGTCAGCCGCCTGAAAGCCATCGGACAGTGGCTCTCTGTCAATGGAAAGGCCATCTACAACACCACCATCACATCCCATTATAATGAAGGTAACATCTGGTTCACCAAGTCAAAGGATGGCCTGAAGCACTATGCCATCTGTCTGCTGGACGAAGGGCAGACACTACCCTCACAGATCAGTTGGAGTCATCACCTGCCCAAGAAGGGCATCCGCCTGGTGAGCAACGGAAAGAAACTGAAATACCAAATTGATGGCAACCGCGTGACCGTCCGTCTCCCGAAACAGTTGCCGCAACAGTCACTGGCCATAGAAATTGATTAACTAAGATGAGAAGACTATTATTACTGACGATGGCGTTGTTTGCCGCATGGCATGCCAACGCTGAGAAGGAACCAAATGAGCGTGTGGTGGTGGCCTATGTCACCGCAGGGAAGAATGATGTACCCGACCCGACAGTGATGACGCACATCAACTATGCCTTCGGAACGGTGAACGAGACCTTCAATGGCGTCAACATTCAAGATCCTGACCGGCTGAAGATGATTGTTGGCTTGAAGCAGCAGAATCCCAAACTGAAGGTATTGCTATCCATTGGAGGCTGGACGGCTGGGCGCTTCAGTGAAATGGCCGCCACAAAGGAGAACCGCAGTGCCTTTGCAAAGGACTGCAAGAGAATCGTGGAAGAGTTCGGGCTCGACGGTATCGACATGGACTGGGAATATCCCTCATCGAGCGAGGCAGGTATCTCCTCGTCACCTGATGACATCGACAACTTTACGCTGCTGATGAAAGAACTCAGGCATGTGCTGGGACAAGACAAACTGCTGACCATCGCCACCATCTGTACAGCGCAGTATATCGACTTCAAGAACTGTCTGCCCTATCTGGATCTGGTCAATGTGATGTCTTACGACAT
This sequence comes from Prevotella sp., assembly GCA_017430675.1. Next base: position 10,187 of record JAFRMM010000063.1, on the reverse strand, counting down.
GAGCGACCCCAACAAACAGCATCACGCAGCCCTTTACCCCTCCCCCATCTCGGGCTACTGCACGGGCTCGCAGGCTGTGGAAGCCCACCTGAAGGCCGGTGTACCCAAAGAAAAACTCGTGATGGGCATGCCTTTCTATAGCAAAGGCAGGAGACAGGATCCTGGTATAGATGAATTCCTGCGCACAGGCGTGCTGCCAGAGGGATATAGTCATCAGTGGAGCGACGAGGCCAAGGCTGAGTACATCGCCAACGAGAAAGGCGAGTTCGTATGGGGCTACGAAACGGTACGCTCTCTGTCTGCGAAATGCCAGTATATCCTTGACAACAATCTGCGTGGCGGTATGTACTGGGAATACAGTAGTGACAAAACAGGCGAATTCCGCACGGTGCTCAGCAACATGCTGCTCAACAGCGGCCCAGATCAACATCAAAAACGTTACATGTTACAACTGTAACAATGTCCGCGTCGGATTCCTCTGTCCTATCATTTGTAAACATTCTTTCCAAATAAGAACCACTTAATTCTCAAAAAGCACTGCTTATTTTTCAAAAAGCATTACTTAATTTTCAAAAAGCGCTACTTAATTTTAGAAAAGCAGCCTCTACTTCCGCAAGATACTGCCCAAGCCCTAGTTGTTACACTTGTAACACGTAACACTTAACGGCAATACGGAGACAGGTCAGCCTAAAACTGAACTTCTCCGTTTTTCTCCTGATTACCATTATTAACGGTCGAATTGCGTTAATTCTCCAAAATCTGTAGGCTTTTACAATCTTTTTTCTTATCTTTGCAGACAGAATAATCATCAACAATCATTGACTATTAGTTCGAACTTATGAGACTACTAACGACACTGATCCTGACATCTCTGGTAACGATCAAAGGTATGGCCATGGGCGCAAATCCCGTTGACTACGTAAGTACACTGGTGGGTACGGAATCGAAGTACGCCCTCTCGACAGGCAACACCTATCCTGCCGTGGCCATGCCGTGGGGCATGAACTTCTGGGTGGCCCAGACGGGTAAAATGGGCGACGGCTGGCAATACACCTACAGCGCCGATAAGATCAGGGGCTTCAAGCAGACCCACCAGCCCAGTCCGTGGATCAACGACTACGGACAGTTCTCGCTGATGCCCACCGTGGGCCAGCCCGTGTTCGACGAGGAACGGCGTGCCAGTTGGTTCTCCCATAAGGCCGAGACCGCCACGCCCTATTATTACCGGGCCTATCTGGCAGACTACGACGTGGTGGCCGAACTGGCTCCGACGGAGCGTGCCACCATCATGCGGTTCACCTTCCCGCAGACGGAGCAGGCCAACGTGGTGATCGATGCCTTCGACCGCGGTTCCTACGTGAAGGTGATCCCGGAGGAGTACAAGGTGGTGGGCTACACCACGCGCAACAGCGGCGGCGTGCCCGAGAATTTCAAGAACTGGTTCGTCATCGTCTTCGACAAGCCGTTCGAGTCGTTCGTCACCGTCAGCGACAGTCTCTTCACACAGCAGGGCGAGGTGCAGGCCGACCATGCCGGAGCCATCGTGACGTTCAAGACCAGGCGCGGCGAGGAGGTCTGCGCCCGTGTGGCCTCCTCGTTCATCAGTCTGGAACAGGCCGGGCAGAACCTGAAGGAGATCGGCAGCGACGGTCTGGAGCAGGTGAAGGCCAAGGGCTGCCAGCAGTGGAACGAGGTACTGGGCCGTATCGAGGTGGAGGACGGTGACATCGACCACCTGCGCACATTCTACAGTTGTCTCTACCGTTCAGTGCTCTTCCCCCGCAGTTTCTACGAGATCAACGCCCAGGGTGAGCCCGTCCACTACAGTCCTTACAACGGTGAGGTGAGGAAAGGCTACCTGTTCACCGACACGGGCTTCTGGGACACGTTCCGCTGTCTGTTCCCGCTGCTCAACCTCGTCTATCCGTCGATGAACGTGAAGATACAGAAGGGACTGGTGAACGCCTATCAGGAGAGCGGCTTCCTGCCCGAGTGGGCCAGTCCCGGTCACCGTGGCTGCATGGTGGGCAACAACTCGGCCTCGATCGTGGCCGATGCCTGGCTGAAGGGTCTTCGCGGCTACGACGTGGAGACACTGTGGCAGGCCGTGGTGCACGGCACTGGGGCCGTCCATCCCGAGGTGAGTTCCACAGGCCGGCTGGGCTACGAATACTACAACAGACTGGGCTACATACCCTGCGACGTGAACATCAACGAGAACGCTGCCCGCACGCTGGAGTATGCCTACGATGACTGGTGCATCTACCAGTTGGGCAAGGCCCTCGGCAAGCCTGAGCAGGAGATGGCCGTCTATGCCAAGCGGGCGATGAACTACAGGAACCTGTTCGACCCCTCGACTAGACTGATGCGGGGCAGACTGGAGAACGGGCAGTTCGCCGAGCCCTTCAACCCCCTGAAATGGGGCGACGCCTTCACAGAGGGCAACAGTTGGCACTACACCTGGAGCGTGTTCCACGACCCGCAGGGACTCATCAACCTGATGGGCGGCAAGGCGCAGTTCAACCAGATGATGGACTCCGTGTTCAACCTGCCCCCCGTCTTCGACGACAGTTATTACGGCTTCCCCATCCATGAGATCCGTGAGATGCAGATCATGAACATGGGCAACTACGCCCACGGCAACCAGCCCATCCAGCACATGATCTACCTCTACGGCTACAGCGGCGAGCCCTGGAAGTCGCAGTACTGGATCCGCCAGGTGATGGACCGTCTCTATACCGACCGTCCCGACGGCTACTGCGGCGACGAGGACAACGGTCAGACCTCGGCCTGGTACGTCTTCTCGGCCCTGGGCTTCTACCCCGTCTGTCCTGGCAGCAACCAGTACGTTATCGGCACGCCCTACTTCCGGAAGGCGACGGTGCACCTCGAGAACGGCAGGGACATCAGCATCGAGAGCGAGGGCAAGGGCTGCTATATCCAGCAGATGACCCTCGACGGGACAGACTATCAGCATAACTACCTCGGCCACGACACACTGCTCGGAGGAGCCAGGATCGGTTTCCTGTTGGGAGACACACCCAACACACAGCGCGGAACGGCGGCCGACGATGCCCCCTACTCCTTCTCCTCTGCCACAACAACAATCCAGGTGGAGGCACCAGCCCCCGTCCCCCCCCTGCCGACAGTACATCAGGTGAACTGGCAGAAGTTGGAGACCTATGCCTTCATCCACTTCGGACCCAACACATTCGGCGACCGTGAGTGGGGCTACGGCGATGCCGACCCCCAGTCGTTCAACCCCACACGACTTGATACGGAGCAATGGGCCAAGACCATCAAGGAGGTTGGCATGAAAGGGATCATCCTGACCGCCAAGCACCATGACGGTTTCTGCCTGTGGCCCACGAAATACACAGACTACAGCGTGCGCAATTCCCCCTACAAGAACGGTCAGGGCGACATTGTGGGCGAACTGGCGGCTGCCTGTAGGAAATACGGTCTGAAACTGGGTCTCTACCTCTCACCGTGGGATCGTCATCAGGGCTTCTACAGCACCCCACTCTACGTGGAGTACTTCTACGCTCAGTTGGAGGAACTGCTCACCCAGTACGGCGAGTTGTTCGAGGTGTGGTTCGACGGAGCCAACGGCGGTGACGGCTGGTATGGCGGTGCCAAGGAGTCGCGCACGATCGACCGTCGCACCTACTACGACTTCCCCCGTGCACACCAGTTGGTCTATCGGCATCAGCCCCAGGCCATCATCTTCTCCGACGGCGGCCCCGGCTGCCGGTGGGTGGGCAACGAGAACGGCTATGCCGATGCCACCAACTGGTCGTTCCTGCGTATTAAGGAGGTATATCCCGGCTACGACAAATACTACGAACTGACGAGCGGCCATGCCGACGGCGACACGTGGGTGCCCTCAGAGTGCAACACCAGCATCCGCCCAGGCTGGTTCTACCATGAGATCGAGGACAACAGGGTGAAGAGTGTGGAACAGTTGACCGACCTCTACTACCGCAGCGTGGGGCATAACGGCACTTTCCTGCTGAACTTCCCCGTCGATAAGGACGGACTCATCCATCCCATCGACTCCGCCCATGCCGTCGATTACCACAAACTGGTGATGGGCGAACTGAGCAATAACCTGTTGAAGAAGGCCGGCATCAAAGCCTCCAACACACGTGACAAGAAATGCTTCGGTACCCAGAACCTCACGGATGGCAACTACGACACCTACTGGGCTACTGAGGATGGTGTGACCCAGACCACGCTGGAGGTATCACTGAGAGGCACGCAGAAGATCAACCGCCTCATGCTGCAGGAGTATATCCCCCTGGGCCAGCGCGTACAGAGATTCTGCATCGACTATGAGGTGAACGGCCAATGGCAGCCCCTGAAGATCAAGGAGGCGACGACCACCATCGGCTACAAGCGGCTGCTCCGTTTCCAGTCCATCAGCACCAAACGGCTGCGCATCCGCTTCGAGGAGGCCCGCGGCCCGCTCTGCATCAACGGATTGGGAGCCTACTATGCCCCCAATGCCCTGGAGAGTTACGAACAGAAGGAGCAGGAGATCAAGGGAAAGCCCGCCACCCTCGTGAATGACCCCGACGGCAAGGGCGTGGTGCTCGACCTCGGCGAGCGCAGCCAGATTCACTCGCTCTACTACAAACCCGCACAGAACGGCATGATCTCACACTATGAGATCTATGTCGGCGATACGCTGGAGGGCATGAGGCTAATTGCTTCGGGCGAGTTCTCGAATATCCGCAACAACCCCATCATGCAGGATGTGTATTTCGCCCCGACGGACTGCCGCTACGTCCGGCTGAAGGCTAAACAGATGGTGAACGAATCAGAAACAGTGAAATATGAGAAAGTGGTTATTCAGTAGTATTTGCATCTGTGCCGCCGTACTGGTTCAGGCACAGACACTCTATGTGGGTTCCTACAATATCCGTTATCAGAACAAGTGGGATGCAGAGGCCGGAAACGGTTGGGAACAGCGGAAGAGCCCGATCTGCGATCAGATTGCCTTTGAGCATCCTGACATCTTCGGAACCCAGGAGGTGCTGGAACAGCAGTTGTACGACATGCTTGGTCTCTTGCCCGGTTATGACTATATCGGCAAGGGACGCGATGACGGGATCCATGGCGGGGAACATGAGGCCATCTTCTACGACCGACAGAGGCTGACCCTGCTCGACCATGATGACTTCTGGCTCTCGGAGACACCTGACAAGCCCGGACTCGGCTGGGACGCGGCATGTATCAGGATCTGTACATGGGGACATTTCGAAGACAAACAGAACCAGTGGGACTTCTACTTCTTCAATCTCCACATGGACCACGTGGGAATCGTGGCTCGTCAGGAGGCAGCGAAACTGGTGACGGAGCGCATCAGGACGATTGCGGGCGACAAGCCCGTCATCCTGACAGGCGACTTCAATGTGGATCAGACGAATATCATCTATTCGACCTTCACCGACTCAGGACTGCTGGACGACAGTTACGAGAAAGCCCAACGGCGTTTTGCAGAAAACGGCACGTTCAACAGTTTTAATCCAGACCTGAAGACGACAAGCCGTATCGACCACGTGTTCGTGTCACCCTGCTTCACCGTGGAGCGCTATGGGGTGCTCACCAACGGCTACTGGACATCGCCAGCAGATTCCGTCATCACGCAGAAAGGTCACGATGCACCTTCAGAGATCGACTTTACGAAATACGAGAAACGGGTTCCCTCAGACCACTATCCCGTCTTTGTGCGCCTCAGTTATCCTGCTAAGACGGCAAGCGCCACGGTCCTGCCGACCGTGGGAAAGAAGATGCCTGCCCTCGATGCCTCGGCCTGGAAGGTGTCGGAATGGATCTCCGTAAAAGATGCTCCCGTGGCGGAGGGGCGCGCAGACCAGATTCTGCGGGCTGCCGATGGTGCCAATTGGTTTGTCACGACACTCAAGAACAAGAAGAACGTTATATCCGCAAAATGGATGGCGACAGGTCTGGGAGTCTTTGAACTATATGTGAACGGACAAGTCGTAGGGGAAGAAGTATTGAAGCCCGGCTTCACTCATCATGCCAAGACGAAGCGCTCATTCACCTACGATATCACGGATGCCATCAGGAAACAGGCAGGAAACGAGAATACGTTTTCCGCACAAGTGACCCCAGGATGGTGGGCAGACAAGATCGTCACCCCAGGCGAGCACGATGGCATGATTGGCAAGAAATGTGCTTTCCGAGGCGTCCTTGAACTGACCTTCGCAGACGGCAGCAAACAATACTGCGGTACGGACTGCGACCACTGGAAGGCCGGCATCGCGGGCCCCGTCAGACACGCAGCCATCTTCGACGGCGAAGAATACGATGCCCGTGAGTTACCTGGCTATGCAACACCAGGAAAACTCTCCAAGCCTGAAATAAACACAGAGTTCAATGGCGAGATCCTGCCATCAGAGGGTGCGGAGATATATCTGCGCCACGACCTCGCCCTGAAGCCTGTCAAGACCTACGTATGGGAAGGCGTTATCGGAGAGAAACTGGCAGAGAACCAAAAAGACACAGAACACGGGAAGGTCATCATCAAGCGCAGTTATTTGCCTGACGAGACCATCTTACTGAAAACAGGCGAGACACTGGTCATTGACTTCGGACAAAACTGTGCTGCAGTGCCTTATTTCGAATTCGAGGCCCAGTCTGGTACGGTACTGACCTGTCTGCCAGGTGAGATGCTCAACGACGGTAACGGTTCAGAACGCAGGGGCATGGATGGTCCTGAGGGCAGTGTGCACCGTCGCAACCTGCGTATGCAGGACAAGGGTATGCGTCTAACCTACACTTTCGGTGAGACAAAGGGTGCTGTCCGCTTTCAGCCTCGCGCTACTTTCTTCGGCTACCGCTATATTTCCATAACAGCCACCGGAGAAGTGAAAATCCAAGTGATTGAGTCTATTCCCATCACTTCCATCGCCAAGGACATCGAAACAGGCACCATAACCACAGGCAACAATCTCATCAATCAACTGATCTCTAATACACTCTGGGGGCAGCGTTCCAACTATCTATCCGTGCCGACAGACTGTCCGCAGCGTGATGAGCGATTAGGCTGGACCGCCGATACACAGGTGTTTGCAGAGACAGGAACTTTCTTTGCCAATACCAACCGCTTCTTCCATAAATGGATGCGCGACATGTGTGACAGCCAGGGTGAGACGGGTGGTTTCCCTGGTGTGGCACCAACGGCACAATATGGAAATGAGATGATGCGGCTGGGCTGGGCAGATGCCGGTATCATTGTGCCCTGGACAATATGGAAACAGTATGGCGACAAAGCCATCATCGACGAGAACTGGGAGACGATGGACCGATTCATGCAGTACGTCAACGACACGAAATACGACCATCCTGCACACGCCAAGGAAAACGGCGACTATCAGTGGGCCGACTGGCTGAGTTGCGAGCCTTTGGAAACCTGTACGAACAAAGCCTTCGACGAGAACTGGAAACGGAAGCCTGAGGCCATCAGTTACTGGAGTTATTTAGGAGCCTCCTACTGGGTCATCGATGCTGAAATGATGCGTGATATGGCAAGAGCATCAGGACGTGAAGCCGCCAAGTACCAACAGATGGCGGATGCTGCCAGAGCCTATATCAAAGAGACCTTTCTCAATGATGACGGCACTTTCAAAACCGCTATCCTGAACACGATGCAGACCCCTGCCCTCTTTGCTCTGAAAAACAGGATTGTGGAGGGGGCCGCCAAGGAGCAGATGCTCGCCAGACTGCGTCAGAATTTTGCTGATCACGACAACTGCCTGCAGACTGGTTTCCTGGGAACTTCCATACTGATGGCTACGCTGACGGAATACGGACTGACCGATATCGCCTTCGAACTGCTTTTCCAAAACAAGAATCCCAGTTGGATTTACTCAATCGACAACGGTGCCACCACGATCTGGGAACGCTGGAACAGTTATATGAAGGACCATGGTATGGGTCCCGTAGGCATGAACAGTTTTAACCACTATGCATACGGGTGCGTATGTCAGTGGCTTTGGGAGTCTGTTGCGGGCATCGCTGCTGATCCCGCACAGCCAGGCTTTAAGCATATCATCATGAGTCCTGTTGCCGACAGGCGATTGGGATTCATCAATGCAGAATACCTGTCAGCCGCAGGTCTCATTAAGAGTGCCTGGAAATATGAGGGCGAGAAATGGATCTGGGACTTTACCATTCCAGAGGGTGCAACCGCCACCGTCACCCTGCCGGGAGAATCTACATCCAAAGAATACAAAAGTGGAACTTATCATATCGTCAGATAATAATGAAACCATACAATAAGATATAATGAAAAGATACCTGTTTACCATCTTGCTCTGCGGCCTGTCCATAGGTCTCTGGGCAGCCAAGAAGACAAAGGCTCCACTGCCGTACCAGAACCCACAACTAAAGGTAGAGGAAAGAGTCAGCGACCTGATCCAGCGGATGACACTGGAAGAGAAGGTGGGCCAGTTGCGTTGCACGCTGGCCTGGAACTACTACACCATCAAAGGCAAGGACGTGGTGCCCTCAGAACTGTTCAAGAAGGACATTGCCGAGGGTCAGATCGGTATGCTGTGGGGGACCTACCGTGCCGACCCCTGGACACAGAAGTCGCTGGAGAACGGTCTGAACCCAGAGTTGGCTGCAAAGGCTGGCAATGCCCTCCAGAGATACGTCATAGAGAACACGCGCCTGGGCATTCCCCTCTTTCTGGCAGAGGAAGCGCCACATGGTCACATGGCCATCGGCACCACCGTGTTCCCAACGGGCTTCGGCATGGCTGCCACATGGGATCCTGACCTGATAGAAAGGGCTGGTAAGGTGATTGGCGGGGAGATCCGTCTGCAGGGTGGCCATATCAGTTATGGTCCCGTGCTCGACCTTGTGCGCGATCCCCGCTGGTCACGAGTGGAAGAGACAATGGGTGAAGACCCCGTACTCGCAGGTGAACTGGGAGCAGCGATGGTAAAGGGACTTGGAGCGGGCAACCTCTCTATGCCAGATGCCACCGTGGCCACGCTGAAGCACTTCATCGGCTATGGCACCACGGAGGGTGGACAGAACGGTGGGCCTACGTTTGCCGGCCCCCGCGAACTGAGAGAGAACTTCCTGCCTCCCTTCAAGAAAGCCATCGATGCGGGTGCCCTCTCCGTGATGACCTCCTACAACTCCCTCGACGGGGTGCCCAGCACTGCCAGCAAGACACTGCTCACTGACCTTTTACGTGGCGAATGGAGATTCGGAGGATTCGTGGTGAGTGACCTCTATAGCATCGACGGCATCCATGGCACTCATCGCGTGGCACGCGACAAGCAGGAGGCAGGCATCATGGCCCTCCGTGCCGGTGTGGATGCCGACCTGGGTGCCTTGGCCTTTGAACCGCTGGTGGATGCCGTGAAGGACGGCCTCGTCCAAGAGGAAGAGATCGACCGTGCCGTGGCGAATATCCTTCGCATGAAGTTCGAGATGGGCCTTTTTGAGAATCCATACGTCGATACGGAGAAGGCCAAGAACCAGGTACGCTGCGACAGCAACAAGGATGTGGCACGTTTCGTAGCCCGCGAGTGTATCACCCTGCTGAAGAATGAGAATCATATCCTACCGTTGGACAAGGGCGCAAAAGTACTCGTTTGCGGCCCCAATGCCAACAATGTCTATAACATGTTGGGCGACTATACCGCCCCCCAGGACGACGGCAACGTAAAGACCATCCTCGACGGCATCCGTCAGAAACTACCCGCCAGTCAGGTGGAATATGTCAAGGGGTGTGCCGTTCGCGATATCTCTGAATCCAATATCCAGACAGCCGTGGAGGCAGCCAGTCGTGCCGATGTCATCATCGTAGCCGTGGGAGGCTCCAGCGCCCGCGACTTCAAGACCAGTTACAAGGAGACGGGTGCCGCCGTGACAGACGGCAAGACCATCAGCGACATGGACTGTGGCGAAGGCTTCGACCGTGCGACGCTGACGCTCCTGGGTGACCAGCAGAGACTGCTCGATGCCCTCAAGGCCACGGGCAAGCCCCTCGTGGTGGTCTATATCGAAGGACGGCCCCTGGACAAGAGTTGGGCAGCCGCCAACGCCAATGCCCTGCTGACAGCCTACTACCCAGGACAGGAGGGAGGAACAGCCATCGCCGACGTACTCTTCGGCGACTATAACCCCGCTGGCCGTCT
>JAFRMM010000062.1 GCA_017430675.1 Prevotella sp. | reverse complement strand
TCGCCCGTGGCCTCTGCCGCGAAGTTGGCGGGCAGTTGCAGGTAGCATTTGTTCGCGCCGATGTTGGCCGATGTATTTACGCTCTTGAACTGTCCGCCGCTCATGTAGTAGTTCACGTACTGGCCGTCCTCGGAGGTCTCGCCGATGGACATACTCTCACCAGTGGTATTGCCCACGAACATATTCTTATAGTAAGAGGATCCGCCCTCGGTGACGGGAACATGGTAGGTCTCCTCGGCCGTACCCTTGATCATGACGGGCACGCCGGCGGGCACGTCCTTCACGCGGGTCATCCAGATGGTGCCTTCGGTCTTGTCGAAGCCCGTAGCAATGAAGGCCTTCACCTCGTCGGAGTAACTGAAGTCCAGAGCCTTGTCGCCGCAGAAGGTCGTCTTGCCGTTCTTGCCGATGGTGATGTCATAGGTTTCTGCGGGCTCTGGCTCAGGTTCTGGGTCTGGAGCCTCCATCTCCATGATTTTGCTAAATAACTTCCAGCCTGCCGCAGCCTGATACTCCGACTTAGTACCAAAAGGCACATAGAGCGTGGCCGTCGGCGGATTGGTCGCTTCTTGCTCATAATCCTCAATCTCAAAGACGTTTGCATTCATATCAAAAGGCGTCTTGACATAGGATATTACCTCCTGTAATTCAGCACAGGTGCCGAAGGCATATTCGCCAATATGCTCCAGCGTCGAAGGCAGTTCCACTTTTTGCAAGGAATAACAGTAGTGGAAGGCATGCTCACCTATAGTCTTCAGTCCTTCTGCCATGACGACCCTTTCCAGGTTGTTGCAATTAAAGAAAGCCCAGTCATCGATCGCCGTCGTATGGCAGACCTGACCATTGTCGAGTTTGAAAGATTCAGGTATCGTTAAGACGCTGGGAAGAGAATAATAATTCTCATCGCCGATGACCGTGGCATCGAAGGTCAGTGTATTATAGGTATATTTCAGTCCTCCGACAGTCACCTCCTTCAAGCCGGCAATAGTGACACTTGAGGTTTCTAAAACATTCTCACCCTTATAGTCAGAAGTGATCTTCACATCGAACGTCCCTTCCTTATCCGTTACAAACGACAAGATGACATCACCCGTCTGACCCGGTTCGAGCGATCCCGTCGCTACGCTCATCTGGTTCCAACTGCCGTCTTGCCCGAGCCAGAGGAAAAGCGTCTCCTGCATCGTCGGGCCGTTATTGGTCAGGTTCACTGACACGTTGATGGTCCTCTTGACCACCGGATCAATAAAGTTGATCTTGTTGATGGTGACATTCTCATCATACGAGGGATAAGACAGCGTTAAGTCTGTACCACTGATAGTGGCTATCAAATAATTCTCATCCCACTCGTCACAAAGATGCCACTCCGTCTGTCCTGGCATCCTGTAAAGTTGATACAGCCGGTACTCTCCGTCAGGGAGGTCGGCACCAAAGGAGACCTTTACACTGTTTTCCTGAAACCACTCCGAGGCAGGGATCACACACTCATGACTTGCCAGACAGGTAATAGTGCCATTCTGATAGAGACCCCATCCTGCCTCAAACAAAAGACTTGTCTGAAGTTCTGCGTACACACCCACGTAATCCCTCAATTCCACATTCAGGAAGTCTTCGGAAGCAGACGGGCGTGTATATGCCATCGGTACATCTATCCAATGAACCATACTATATATATTGGGATGGAAGACCTCTCCCTCTTCAGCAGGCTTAAACCCGATGATGGCACTCTGACCTGACGTGTAGCCATCGGAACTGGACCCTCCGCCGATACCCTTGTCATCAGGATTTGCCAGCGACAGCACGAAGAAGCCGTCACTATAGCCGCCCCAGCCCCAGTTGAAATGGAACAAGCCGCTGCCATCATATCCATCGCAGATAAACTGATGCCCACCACCAGACGACTGGCCGCCGTACAGAACAGGCCTACCCGCCGCCAGTTCGTTATAGATCAGTTCTTCCCACTGACTTGTGGAGAAATAATATCTATAGACTTCCTGCATATCACAACTGTAGTTGAAGTACTTGGCAACAGATTCAGGAGACAGATATGCAGCGGATCCATAAGTATAAGAGTAATCCATTTCAAAAATCTGACCGCAATAGCGCATCAGTTCTGCCACAGCATCTGCCGCATCACCGGTATCGTCAGCACTATAGTTTTCCTTCATCAAGTCCCATTTGAAAGTGGTTGCGGGTAGCGCACTGACGGATAACGACAGAGAACCTGTCGTGTAGCCTGGCAAAGCAGGACTGGAAGCCGGCCACTTATAATAATACATCACCTGAGCCAGTGCCGTAGCGACACAACCCGTTACGCAACGGTTCGCCTCTTCCATCGGGCATTGCAGGTTGTAGGGTTTATCCTGATCCCACCATGTCTTGATCAGCGGGTCAATAGCAGGCATGACGGCACGCGTCGTGTGAGAAGTCTCTACCTGGTACTTGGTGCCAAGGCCGTTGATCTGCTCTGTGTAACAGTTCAGCCAGTAGCGCAGGTTATCGGGCATGTTGTCAGGATCGACAGTCCCGCTGGCAGAATAACCCAAGACAGGTACAGTGCGATCATCGCCAGATACGATCACGTAGCCATGATCGGCCGCATTAAATATATAAAAAGGCTCCAGGTCTCCGTCAGGTCGTGCGAGTGACTTTCCGTCAGTCCTGACGGTGCTGAACTGCTTTCCGGGCATAAACTGCCGGGCCTTCTGCAAGGCCTGTTGCTCAGATACTTTGTCGGCTTGAACGGCGATGCAACCAATCATTGTGCATACCAAATAAAGGAATAATCTTTTCATCTTGTTGTCGTCTAATAGGTTTTCAGAGCACAAATTTAAGAAAAATCCCCGAAATGACCAAGCATTTCGGGGATTATTTACTAAAAGAGGTTCTTTAGCCAACTACTCACCTGACAACCACCTTACGGCCATTGTGGATGTAGAGGCCCTTCTGTGTAGGCTTGCTGATGCGCTGGCCACCGAGGGTGTACCACTGGTCGTCACGGTCATTGGTTATTGTCTCACGGTTATTGTCCTTAATGCCTGTGGTTCCATCGCCATCGTTGCCGATGCTGGCGAAGATGATCGGCATAGACTCCATCTCCATCTCAACGAAGGTGTACTCGCTCTGCATGCCTTCGGCATCCTCGCCACGGGCACCGGCCAGCATGGAGGTCGGCAACTGCAGGTAACTCTTGTTGTTGCCGATGGAGACATTACCGCTGACGCTCATGTACGTACCACCCTTCAGGTAGTAGTTCGTCCACTCGCCATCCTCAGATGTGGGATAGACCGTGATGGCATCACCGCTGGTGTTACCAACGATCAGGTTCATGTAGATAGCCTGAACACCTGTTGAC
>JAFRMM010000061.1 GCA_017430675.1 Prevotella sp. | reverse complement strand
CGCACTGGTCGATGATATTGTTAGACACCTCAGCCAGACGATAGACGTTGGCCTCACGGGCACGATAGTCACCACCCTTTACGGTGTCGTAGAACAGACGATAGACGGAGTCACCATCGTTCTGATAGCACTTAGCGGCGTTGATACCACCCTGGGCGGCAATCGAGTGAGCACGACGGGGAGAGTCCTGAATACACAGGTTGATCACGTTGAAGCCCATCTCACCGAGTGAAGCGGCAGCAGAAGCACCAGCCAAACCAGTACCAACGACGATCACGTCCAACTTCAGTTTGTTCTTCGGGTTGACAAGACGCTGATGAGCCTTATATTCCTTCCATTTCTCAGGCACTGGACCTGCGGGAATCTTAGAATCAATTTTCTTAGCCATAATTCTTCAGTTTTAAACGATTAACAACACAGGCTCGGAGCGCACTTGAATGCGAAAGCCAAAACTACTACCACGAAAGCCAGGATCAGCAGCGTCACGTAGATGATGCCGATGCACTTCCAGCGCTGGAACCAGATCTTGCCGCTCCAACCGATGGTCTGCAGGGCTGACCAGAAGCCGTGGGTCAGGTGGAACCAGAGGGCCACCAGCCAGATGATGTAAAGCACCACGAAGAGCGGGCTGGCAAATGTCTCCTTGATCCAGGCGAAACCGTCGGCAGGATCAATCTGCTGATAAGTTCCCATCAACTCGGCAAACATCATGTTGTACCAGAAGTTGTAGAGGTGCAACAGCAGACCCAGCAGGACAATGATGCCCAGCACGAGCATGTTCTTCGATGACCACTCCACGATGCCTCCCTTGGTGACTGTAGAGACCTCATAGCGGTTGTTGCCGCGAGCCTTTCTGTTCTGCGCCGTCAGGATGAAGGCATAGACGATGTGAATCACTGCCAAGGCAGCCAAACCAAGTGTAGCCACAACGGCGTACCAGTTGGCACCCAGGAATTCGCAAATCATGTTGTAACCGTCCTCAGAGAAGAGCGCTACCAAGTTCATGCAACCATGGAAGGTCAGGAACAAGATCAGCGCAATGCCCGTTACGGACATCACAACTTTTCTACCAATTGATGAATTGATTAACCACATAAGTTGTTGAATTTTAGAGAATTATTGATTGTTTTATACTAATATTTAGGTACGTTCATACGCGTTGAGGGTACAAAAATAATAAAAAATTATGAAAAGCGCAAGTGTTTTCGTAAAATTTTTCACTATTTATTTGTAATTTTGCGGGCAGAAACAGATGCAGTTATGATTTTGAAGTATGATGTCATCGTCATCGGAGGCGGTCATGCGGGTTGCGAGGCGGCCTGTGCCAGTGCCAATATGGGTGCTAAGACCTGCCTGGTGACGATGGACATGAACAAGATCGCCCAGATGTCGTGTAACCCTGCCGTCGGTGGTATCGCCAAAGGACAGATCGTGCGAGAGATCGATGCCCTCGGCGGACAGATGGGACTCGTGACGGATGCTACCTCGATACAGTTCCGCATGCTCAACGTCGGCAAGGGACCAGCCATGTGGAGCCCCCGTGCCCAGTGCGACAGAGGAAAGTTCATCTGGGAATGGCGGAGAAAACTCGATGAAACGGAGAATCTCGACATCTGGCAGGATCAGGCCGATGAGTTAATCGTAGAACCTAGTCAAACTAGTGAGACTAGTGTGACCGCCATTGGTGTCCGTACGATCTGGGGTGCCGAGATTTATGCGAAATGCGTCATCGTAACGGCTGGTACCTTCCTCAACGGTCTGATGCATATCGGCAGGAAGATGGTGGCAGGAGGGCGTATCGCTGAACCCGCCGTCCCCCACTTCACGGAGAGTATCACGCGTCATGGCGTTACCTCGGCCCGCATGAAGACGGGTACGCCTGTTCGTATCGACAAACGCTCCATACATTTCGATGAAATGGAGATTCAGCCCGGTGAGACGAAGCCCTATCAGTTCAGTTATCTGAATAAGGCTGGAGCACTGAAACAACTCCCCTGTTGGACGGTGAATACCAATGCAGAGGTGCACGAGGTACTGAGAAGTGGACTCGCTGACTCCCCTCTTTATAACGGACAGATCCAGTCCATTGGCCCTCGTTACTGTCCGTCGATAGAGACAAAACTGGTCACCTTCCCGGATCGCGAGAAGCATCCGCTATTCTTAGAACCAGAGGGTGAAGACACCAACGAGATGTACCTGAACGGTTTCTCCTCCTCCCTGCCGATGGATGTACAGATAGAGGCGTTGAAGAAGATGCCCGCCTTTAGGGATATCAAAGTCTATCGTCCCGGCTATGCGATAGAGTACGATTTCTTCGATCCGACGCAACTCACCCATTCATTGGAATCGAAGATCATTGAGAATCTTTTCATGGCTGGTCAGGTGAATGGCACCACGGGCTATGAGGAGGCTGGCGGTCAGGGAACGATGGCAGGGATCAATGCCGCATTAAAGGCAGGAAGCGAAAGTGATTCCACCTATGAGCCCTTCATCCTCCATCGTGACGAGGCCTATATCGGCGTACTCATCGATGACCTGGTGACCAAGGGCGTTGATGAGCCCTATCGTATGTTTACCTCCAGAGCAGAGTATCGTATCCTTCTGAGGCAGGATGATGCCGATGCCCGTCTGACGGAGAAGGCCTACGAACTCGGATTGGTGAAAAGAGACCGTTACGACTGGTGGTTAGAGAAAAAACACCATATCGAAGAAATCGTCAATTTCTGTGAGAAATTCGCGATCAAACCGAGACTCATCAATTCCGCCTTGGAAGCCTTGGGCACTACCCCACTCCAGTACGGCTGTAAGTTGATGGACCTTGTCAGTCGTCCACAACTGAATCTGAAGAATCTGTCGGAACTGATCCCACAGTTGAAGGAAGTCCTGAATCGTCCGAATAATCGACAGGAGGAAATTACAGAGGCAGCGGAGATACGGATGAAATATAAAGGATATATCGAGCGCGAGCGGATCGTGGCTGAGAAGATGCACCGCTTAGAGAATATCCGCATCAAGGGCCATTTCAACTACGAAGAACTGCAAGGGCTCTCTACCGAATGCCGTCAGAAACTGATGAAGATCCAGCCCGAGACTTTGGCCCAGGCGAGTCGTATCCCTGGCGTCTCGCCCAGCGACATTAACGTACTGATGGTACTGATGGGCAGATGATGTTCCACGTGAAACAAAACAAACATTTTAACAAACATAACGTGCTGATTATGAATAACAAACTATTGATTGACAATCTGCGTTGCATACCAGATTTCCCCAAGAAGGGCATCAACTTCAGAGACGTGACAACGCTCTATCAGAATGCCGAGTGCCTACAGACGATGCTCGACGAACTCGAGGCGATCTACAAGGACAAGGGCATCACCAAGATTGTGGGCGTTGAGAGTCGTGGTTTCGTGATGGCCTCTGCCCTCGCCGCCCGATTAAAGTGCGGTATCGTACTGGCCCGCAAGCCAGGCAAACTCCCTGCCACCGTCATCAAGGAATCGTTCTCGAAGGAGTATGGTGTCGATACAGTGGAGATGCACATCGACTCCATCGATGAAAACGATGTGGTACTGATCCACGACGACCTGCTCGCCACTGGTGGGACGGCCAAGGCTGTCTATAAACTCGTAGATCACTTCCACCCCAAGAAGATCTACATGAACTTCATCATCGAGATCACTGACGAAGGTCTTCACGGGCGCGATCTGTTTAAAGACATCGACCTCACCACCCTCGTCACCGTATAGGGAACGTTCCACGTGAAACACAATCACCCAAAAGGCCTGTAAACAAAGGGTTTGCGCATGACGAAGGAAGAGAACGAGAAACGATTGAAATACCTGAAGGGGATCGTCAGCAGACTGCCGGACAAGCCTGGCAGTTACCAGTTCTATGACGAGACCAAGACCATCATCTACGTGGGAAAGGCGAAGAATCTCAAGGCGAGGGTCTCTTCGTACTTCCACACGGAGGTGGATCGCTTCAAGACCAAGGTACTCGTCTCGAAGATCTTCGACATCAGTTATACAGTGGTGAATACGGAGGAAGATGCCCTCCTCCTGGAGAACTCCCTCATCAAGAAATACAACCCCCGTTATAACGTGCTCCTGAAGGACGGCAAGACCTACCCTTCCATCTGCGTCACCAACGAGTACCTGCCCCGCATCTTTAAGACCCGCACCATCAATAAGAAATGGGGCACCTACTACGGTCCCTACTCCCATGTCGGGGCGATGTATGCCGTGCTCGACCTTATCAAAGAACTGTATCACCCGCGCACCTGTATGTCACCCATCGCCAAGGAGGGCATTGAAACGGGCAAGTACAGAGTCTGCCTCGACTACCATATCAAGAAATGTATGGGTCCGTGCGTGGGAAAACAGTCCTACGAGGATTACCAGAAAAACATCCTCCAGGCTCGTGAGATCCTGAAAGGCAACACGCGACAAGTACTGAAAGACCTTAGGGACGAGATGCTCCGTCTCTCCGAAGAATTGCGCTTCGAGGAGGCCGAGGAAATCAAGCGGAAATACATCGCCCTCGACACCTTCGTCAGCAAGAGTGAGGTGGTCAGCCATACCATCAACAACATCGATGTGTTCTCCATTACCAGCGACGAGAAGATGGCCTACATCAACTATATCCACGTCGCCAACGGCAGCATCAACCAGAGTTTCACCATCGAATACAAGAAGAAACTCAACGAATCCGACGATGAACTGCTGCAACTGGGCATCGTGGAACTGCGCCAGCGTTTCAAGAGCGATGCCAAGGAAATCATCGTGCCTCAGGAACTGGACCTCAAACTGGAGGACGTGAAGTTTACAGTGCCAAAATTAGGTGACAAAAAGACCCTGCTCGACCTCTCGGTCATGAACGGCAAACAGTATAAGTTCGACCGTCTGAAACAGGCCGAGAAACTGAATCCCGAACAGAAGCAGACCCGTCTGATGAAGGAACTGCAGGACAAACTCCACCTGCCCAAACTGCCCTATCAGGTCGAGTGTTTCGACAACTCGAATATCTCTGGAACGGATGCCGTGGCCGCCTGTGTGGTCTTCAAGGCGATGAAACCCTCGAAACGCGACTACAAACGCTACAATATCAAGACCGTCGAGGGACCTGACGACTACGCCTCGATGAAGGAGGTGGTACACAGGAGATACACCCGGCTGATGGACGAGGAGCAGCCCCTACCTGACCTCATTATCGCCGATGGCGGCAAGGGTCAGATGGAGGTGATCCGCCAGGTGATCCAGGATGAACTCGACCTCGATATCCCCATTGCCGGACTGGCCAAGAACGACCGTCACCGCACCAACGAACTGCTCTATGGCTTCCCGCCGTTGAGCGTCGCCCTGAAGACGGACTCCGAACTGTTCCACGTGCTGACGCAGATCCAGGACGAAGTGCACCGCTTCGCCATTGAATTCCATCGAAACAAGCGTTCTAAGCGCGCTTTACACTCCGAACTGGACAATATCCCAGGCATTGGTCCAAAGACGCGTGACGGCCTTCTAAATGCCCTTAAATCGGTCAAGAAGATCCGTGAGGCAGAACTGACGGAACTGGCTACCGTTATCGGACCCGCTAAAGCCCAGATCGTCTATGACTATTTCCACGCTCAAAAAGAGGCACCAGAGCAAAATTAAGTGCCACTTTTCGCAAAATAAGTAATGAGTATTTTCAAATAAGTAGTGAGTATTTTTCAAAAAGTAATGAGTATTCGGCCGCCGCTACACCATCCCATTTGTTCCTTGCCCACGAGAGAGACTTACAACTTACAAACTTACATTTACAATATTTCGGAGCATCACACGTCAAAAAACAGAGTAATTCCAAAATGTTCAAATGTTCAAAATATAAAACAAAATAGTAATAAGAAGTAAAAATTAGAATTTAATTTATATTTAAAAGTATAATTATCAAAATTAATTTTCTTTTTGAACATTTGAACATTTGAACAATGTATTTGTAAGTTTGTAAGTTGTAAGTGTAGCGGCATCATTAGAAATATTTATCTTCATAATTCCTTGGAAGTTTGGAAATATTTGTTTATCTTTGCCGAAAATTCAAAGAGATGAGAGCAGTCGTACAGCGTGTCAGCCATGCCAGCGTCACCATCGAAGGAACGCTGAAAAGCAGCATCCAACAGGGTTTTCTGATCCTGTTAGGCATCTGCGACGAGGACACTATGGAAGACGTAGATTGGCTGGTGAAGAAGATCGCGAACCTGCGTGTGTTTGGCGACGAGAACGACGTCATGAACCGCTCGATCCTCGATATCCAGGGCGAGGCATTGGTGGTAAGTCAGTTCACGCTCTACGCCAGTTATAAGAAAGGTAACCGTCCCAGTTGGTTCCGTGCGGGTTCCCACGAACACTCCATCCCACTCTACGAGACTTTCTGCCGTGATCTCTCCGAGGCCATCGGCAAACCCGTTGGCACAGGCGAGTTCGGTGCCGATATGAAAGTAGAACTGTTGAATGACGGTCCCGTAACAATCTGTATGGACACGAAAAACAAGGAATAAAAGAAGTAACACTTCAAAACAAACAAGATATGGATAAAAGACAAATCATCAACTATGTGAACTTCGCAGCCTTGATTATCTACCTCATCGGCCGTGTGCTCGACAAGCCCATCCTCTGCTGGATCGGCCTGGGAATCATGACACTCTCCAGCGTGTGGACCATCCTCCACTGGAAGGAGAACGACAAGATATCCAACTACATCTCCATGGCCTTCCTGGTACTCGTCGGTCTATCACTATTCGGACTTTAAGGCATGAAGAAATACCTGAGGGAAATCGAAGTTTCCGGCCTGATACTGGTAATCATCGGCGTGGTCTGCTCGATGGTCTGGGGCTACGCATACGGCATGTGGCCATGCGCCATCGGCCTGCTCTGTTGGCTCATCTCCTTTCTTTATAAGGCCTTCCATTGGGAGACCTACGCACGTGAGAACAAGCAGAACATCACCATCCTGCTGGTGGCCATTTTCATATTAATCCTCAAAATGTTCATCAAATGACTATCAAAGAAGCACAAGAGGCTGTAGATCAGTGGATTAAGGAATATGGCGTGCGCTATTTCTCAGAACTCACCAATATGGCCGTTCTGACGGAGGAAGTAGGCGAACTGGCACGCGTGATCGCCCGCAAATACGGTGATCAGAGTTTCAAGGAGGGTGAGACGGACAACCTCGGCGAAGAGATGGCCGACGTGCTGTGGGTGCTGCTCTGTCTGGCCAACCAGACGGGTGTCGATCTCACCACGGAACTCCAGAAATCCATCGAGAAGAAGACGCAGCGCGACTCCCTCAGGCATATACATAACAAGAAACTATTAGCATAAGACTATGGCAGAAAAAAACATTATCGAAGAGGCTTTGGGCAAGTACAACCTCGACATCTCTGACGAGGACGTGAAGGCCGCCGTGAAGAAGATCATCACGGAGAAAGTGCACGAGAACGATACCCCTGAGGTGAAGAAATTCCTGATGGGCAGTGTGGAACTGACGACGCTAAAGACCACAGATTCAGACGAAAGTGTGTTGGCGTTCACAGAACGCGTGAACCAGTTCGACGAGCAATACCCTAACCTACCCCACGTGGCCACCATCTGTGTCTATCCCAGATTCGCCAAGGTGATATCAGAAACCTTGGAGGTAGAAGGCGTGGAAATCGCCTGTGTATCAGGCAATTTCCCCAGTTCACAGGCCCTCATAGAGGTGAAGACGGTGGAGACAGCCCTGGCCTTAAAGGACGGTGCTACGGAGATTGATATGGTCATGTCGGTAGGCGCCTTCCTCTCCTGGGACTATGAGACCGTCTGCGATGAGATCCAGCAGATGAAGGAAACCTGCGGTGACAAGAAACTGAAGGTAATTTTAGAGACGGGCTGTCTGAAGACCGCCACCAACATCAAGACGGCATCGATCCTCGCCATGTACAGTGGTGCCGACTATATCAAGACCTCCACGGGCAAACTGGAGCCCGCTGCCACCCCGGAGGCTGCCTACGTGATGTGCCAGGCCATCAAGGAATACTACGATGAAACGGGCATTCAAATCGGTTTCAAGCCCGCTGGAGGCCTGAATAGTGTGATGGATGCGCTGATCTACTACACCATCGTCAAGGAGGTGCTGGGCGAGAAATGGCTCACCAACCAGTGGTTCCGCATGGGCACTTCACGACTGGCGAACATGCTGTTGAGCGAGGTCATCGGTGAGGAGGTGAAATTCTTTTAAACTCTTCTCAAGAATAAGGGGTGAACAATCGTTCACCCCTTCTTTTATGATTTGCGCTGGATGGCGTATTCCAGATAGGCGGAATAGGCTTCCTTCAAAGCCGATTCCTTAACGTTTTCATCGATATACTGTCGCACCTGCACGGCAATCTCGTCCATCTTCTGCTGAGCATACTCAATACCACCGTACTTCTTCGTGAACTCCACAAGGACGGCGATTTCATCGGCATTGATCGTGCCAGCCTTCACCTTCAGAGCCAGGGGCATCATCGACTCGTATGGCGAATGGTTGAGCGCATAGATCACGGGCAGTGTCAACTTCCCCTCCGCCATATCGGCACCCGTGGGCTTTCCCACCTCAGAGGATTCGAAATAATCAAAGATATCGTCGCGGATCTGGAAGATCATACCCAGGTTCCTGCCAAAGTTTTTCGCCTTCTCAACTTCTTCTGCAGAAGCCCCTACAGACAAGGCCCCCACTCCTGCACATGTCTGGAACAGCGAAGCCGTCTTCTTCTCAATCACCTGATAATAAGTCTCTTCCGAGATTTCCTTATTCGAAATATTCTGCAACTGAAGGATCTCTCCTGCAGCCAGTGTACGACCAAGTTCTGAAAGTTCACGTAAAATCTCATTACTGCCTGAATGGGCGACATTGAGCAGACAGGTAGAAAGGATATAGTCACCCACCAGCACGGCCACCTTATTACTATAGGCCGCATTCAGCGACGGTACTCCCCTCCGCTCATTGCTCTCATCTACCACATCATCATGGGTCAGACTGGCCGTGTGCAACAACTCCAGTGCCACGGCAGAATGTAGGGTGACATTGGAGACCTCACCATAGTTTTTCGCCGAAAGTAATGTGATCATCGGACGCATCTGCTTACCCGTGCGCTGACGGATATGCGTCAACGCCTGGGATAGGAGTCCATCAGGATGAGACAAGGCTTCGTTGAAAAGATAACTGAAGTCCTCGAATTCTCTCACAATCGGTGATTTAATACGGCGTAGATAGTCCATTTCCTAAAGAATTTGGGACAAAAGTATAAAAAAATTGGGTAATAAGATAATTTTTTTGTAATTTTGAGCGGAAATTAACAATGTTATGGAGAAATTATTCCTTTTAGACGCTTACGCGCTCATTTACAGGTCGTATTACGCCTTCATCAAGAATCCGAGAATCAACTCGAAAGGTCTGAACACCTCAGCCATCATCGGCTTCTGCAACACCCTGAACGAAGTGCTGCAGAAAGAGCAGCCCACCCATATCGGCGTGGCCTTCGACCCCCACGGTCCAACGTTCCGCAGTGAGGCCTTCCCAGAGTATAAGGCGCAGCGCGAAGAGACGCCCGAGGATATCCGCAAGGCCGTGCCCATCATCAAGGACATCCTGAAGGCCTATAACATCCCAATCCTCCAGGTGGATGGCTATGAGGCCGACGACGTGATCGGCACCCTTGCCAAAAAGGCTGATTCCATCGGTGTGCAGACCTATATGCTCACCCCGGATAAGGACTACGGACAGTTGGTGACGGAGAACGTGAAGATCTACCGTCCGCGCCATGGTGGTGGCTACGAGGTGATGGGCCCCAAGGAGGTGACGGAGAAATACGGCATCACTACCCCACTCCAGGTCATCGACCTCCTGGCACTGATGGGTGACTCCGCTGATAACTTCCCCGGTTGTCCTGGTGTCGGAGAGAAGACGGCCACGAAACTCATCAGTGACTTCGGAGATGTCAAGTCACTCATCGAACGTTCGGGTGAGATCAAGGGTAAGTTGCGCGAGAAGGTGGAGGAGCATGTGAAGGATATCGAGATGTCATACTTCCTCGCCACCATCAAAACGGATGTGCCTGTCGAACTCAACATGGATGCTCTGAAACTTGTCGAGCCGAATGAGGAGGAATTAGGCAAACTGTTCACGGAACTGGAGTTCAAGAGTCTCGCAGACCGAATCCTTAAAAAGAATCAAAAACCGCAAAAAACCGTGAACGCACAACTCGATTTGTTTGCCGAATTTCCTGCCGACGGATCAGACTTGAGCGAAAATTCGAGTTTTGAAAGCCTGAAAACGACCAAGCACGATTACAAACTCATTGAGAATGAGGAAGATTTACGAAAACTTCGTGATTTTTTCTTGACAAACGAAATTTTAAGTCTGGATACAGAAACGACATCCACCTCTCCCATTGACGCAGAATTGGTGGGTTTGAGTTTCGCCGTGAAGGAATTCGAAGCCTTCTACGTCCCCGTTCCTGCTAATCGTGAAGAAGCGTTGCGAATTGTTAATTTCTTTAAAGAGGTGTATGAGAGTCCGAAGATCTTAAAAGTCGGACAGAACCTGAAGTACGACCTCGAGGTATTGCGAAACTATGGCATCGAGTTGAAAGGTCAGATGTGGGACACGATGATTGCCCACTATCTCATCCAACCCGAACTGCGACATAACATGGACTACATGGCTGAGATCTACCTGAACTACCAGACCATCCATATCGATGAACTCATCGGGCCCAAGGGCAAGAACCAGCGTTCGATGCGTGACCTCCCACCCTCTCAGGTCTATGAGTATGCCGCCGAGGATGCGGATATCACCCTCCGCCTGAAGAACAAACTGGAACCTGAACTGAAGAAGTTCGAATGCGAAGATCTGTTTTATGATATCGAGATGCCTTTGATGCCCGTCCTCGCAGAGATGGAGATGAATGGTGTATGCCTCGATACGGAATCCCTGAAAGAAACGTCAACAATTTTAACCAATCGTGTGTTAGAGATTGAGCAGCGGATTTATGAACTGGCAGGTGGACAGTTTAATATCGCCTCTCCCAAGCAGGTGGGTGAGATTCTCTTCGATAAACTGAAGATCGTGGAGAAAGCGAAGAAGACCAAGACGGGCCAGTATGTCACCTCTGAAGAAGTGCTCCAACAGTTGAAGCACAAGCACGAAATCGTAGCAGACATCTTGGAACACAGAGGGTTAAAGAAACTTCTTGGCACCTACGTCGATGCTCTACCCTCGCTCATCAACAAGCGTACGGGTCATATCCACACCTCGTTTAATCAGACGATTACAGCCACGGGACGCTTATCAAGTAGCGATCCCAATCTGCAGAATATCCCTATCCGAGGTGAGGATGGCAAGGAGATCCGCAAGGCGTTTGTACCCGAACCTGGTTGTCTGTTCTTTTCAGCAGACTATAGTCAGATAGAACTGCGCGTGATGGCCCATCTGTCGCAGGACGAGAATATGATCCGCGTGTTTAAGGAAGGTAAGGACCTCCATGCAGCCACGGCAGCCAATATCTACAAGAAACCCATTGAGGAGGTTTCACGCGACGAGCGTACGAAGTCGAAGCGTGCCAACTTTGGCATTATCTATGGCATCACGGTCTTTGGTCTGGCAGAGCGCCTGGATATCCCCCGTGACGAGGCTAAGATGCTGATAGACGGTTATTTCGCCACCTTCCCACAGGTACACGACTACATGGAAAGATCCAAACAAGTGGCACGCGAGAAAGGCTATGTCACGACCCTCTTCGGCCGTCGCCGCTATCTCCCTGATATCAACTCCCACAACGCCACCGTGCGCGGTTTTGCGGAGCGCAACGCCATCAACGCTCCCATCCAGGGTACGGCTGCCGATATCATCAAGGTGGCCATGATACGCATCTTCCAGCGTTTCAAGGCCGAGGGCATCAAGAGTAAGATGATCCTACAAGTACACGACGAACTCAATTTCTCCGTTGTTCCAGAAGAAAAAGAGTTTGTCGAGAAGATTGTCATTGAGGAGATGCAGAACGCCATCACACTGGCCGTACCACTCGTAGCAGACTCAGGCTTCGGTGCCAACTGGCTCGAAGCACACTAGGTATTACTTCACGCGCCAGACGTTCAGCACAATACCTTTGAAACCCTCAGAGAAACTGGGGGCACAGAGGAAAAGGCTGTTGTTCAGCCACGCGTATTTGCTGTCGGCTGGGGCCTCAAACTGAGGAGCCGCACGGAAGTAGAACGTGGGGTTGCCGTTGGCATCCTTATCGCTACAGATAATGCCGCGATTACGCACGTGAATATTCACGCCATCGTCCGTCTTGATACAGTAGATCGCTTCCAGTTCCGTACGGTTCAGGGCCGTATTGGCGATCTGGTAATCAGCGCCACCATTGATGATCGTTCCTTTGATGTTGGGACCTTCGAACGTACCCCCAGTAATAGGGATAATCGTACGACGGCCATGCTGTGTCTCACCACACGTATAGGCATCGCCCAACGTTACTTTCAACTGCAGGGCAAACTCCATAGGCAGACCCTCTGGAATCTGTTCTGGTGTTCCAGAAACCTGCGCGCTGACACCCATTGCAGAGGCCAGCAGCACCACTATTGCTATAAAATACTTCTTCATCTGTTGATAATCTTTTTACCGTTCTTGATGATGATACCCTTATAGTTCTTATCGACCTTCATACCATAGAGATTGTAGATATTCTGATCAGAAGAAGCATCACTCTCCACAGCCTGAATGCCCGTGCCCGTCAATTTCAGTTCAATCTTGTCGAGATTGACATACGGTGCGTTGATCGTGATACGGAGTGTCTGTTTGCCAGCCTCTAAAGGAGCCTTACACTCACCTGTCACAGCCTTGTATTTGCTCCAGTCGTTATTACCCGTCTGGGGCACATCCACCTTTGCCAAGGCAACGACAGAGCCGTCTGCCTTGACGACATCGATATTGAACCCTGAGCCTGTAGAACCAGAGGAAACCGTGGCCTCGTAAGAATACGTGCCAGCCTCCTTCACGTTGATGGTGTATTCGAGCCACTCGCCCGTAGCCGTGTAGCCGATGACGCATCCGTCATTACCCTTGACGAAATCGACGCCACCTGCATCTGAACGGTAGTTCTTGATATCGCCCTCGTTCGTATTATCGGAATCGTGGAACGTCTGACCATCCGAACCGGAGTCGAAGTCCTCAGCCTCGATGATACCAGGCACTTCCTTCTCACCATTATAAGGCGAACGTGCAGAAAACACTGTAATGCCCGAAAGGCGTTCATACTTCGTACCATCATCGGCAGTGACCACGGCCTTGATTTCGTGTTTCCCCTCTTTCATTGGTGTATATTCTGCAGAAAAGATGTTTCTTGCCCCTGGCTCGGGCATAATGCATTCTGCGAAAAGCGATGGAACCTTCTCGCCATCCACAAAGAGTTCAACCTTATCGAGTCCCTTCGTCTTCAGACGGACATCCACGGTGATGGGCACTGTTGTGCCTTTCTCCACCCCCAGGGCACCAGGCTTCACATAGACAGATGCCTCTTTCACCATACCAGGATACGGGCTCTTGGTGTTCTTGGCGGCATCCGACTGCATATACTCACGGAGCCAAGCCATAGCGGGACGGTCCTTAAATACCTTCTTGCCGTCTTCCTTGGCTTCCTTGATGATGCCAGAATTACCGTTTTCAGTCCAGGTCTTGCCGTAGATATATCCCCAAAGGGTAATTCCTGCACAATAGTCGGCCTCCCACATCTGAGGGATCTGATCCTGATACTGCTTCAGTTGCTTGTCGTCATCAGACGTACCAATATCATATTCCGAGATAAACATCGGCATCTGCAGGGCATCCTGAAGTTTCTGCATCGATTTCTTGAAGGTGTTCACGCTACAGTCCGTCAGGTCGTGCGACTGATAGCCATAGGCATCAATCGGTGCTCCTGCGTTGCGAATGGTGGTGACAAGGTCGATAAACTGATCCGTATTCCACTGGAACGTATTATAATCATTGTAGATCAGAATAGCATCCGGCCAGCGCTCATGGGCCATCTCAAAGGCCTTGATGATCCAGTCGTAACCCGTCTTTCCTTCACCTCCCAGAGCAGCCCTGTAGGGTGCTGGCTGATGACCAGAGACCGCCTCGTTTACCACATCGATCATCTGCAGGTCTGGATAACGCTCCTTGATGGCGTCCATCCACTCTACAATAGCAGCATACTGGTCTTCCGTGGAGAGATTGTTGACCCATTGAGGATACTGTGCTCCCCAAATGAGACAATGGAACTTAAAGGGGAAATTGTGTTCCTTGGCGTATTTGTAGATCTTGTCGCAGTTAGACCAATTGAACTTCCCTCTTTTCTGGCCTTCAATCTGATCCCACTTCGACTCGTTTTCCGGTGTAATCTGATTCCATAACTCATAAAACTTTTCAGTGCTGTAGTCTATGTTGCCATAGGTTGTGATATTACCCAAGAACTTATCCGGATTGGATGACAGTTGGGCGTTGGCGCTGTTAAAGGAAAAGCCGATAAAGGCAACACACACACATACTTTTGTTAATAGTCGGTTCATTTCTTTACATTATTTTCTGATTTCGGCTGCAAAGGTAGCCATTAATTGTGGAACGGGCTTTCTAAAGTGTTGCAAATACATTTCTAAATGCAACATTCTAAGAGAAAATTTGGTTTTTCACCTGATTTGAAGTACCTTTGCACCCAGATTTAAACGTTTAAGATAGAAAATGGCATTAAAGTGTGGTATAGTAGGACTCCCCAACGTGGGTAAATCTACCTTATTCAACTGTCTGTCGAGTGCGAAAGCACAGGCAGCAAACTTCCCCTTTTGTACAATCGAGCCCAACGTGGGTGTGATCACCGTTCCTGACGAGCGACTGACGAAACTCGCCGAACTTGTGCATCCTGGTCGTATCGTACCAGCCACCTGTGAGATCGTGGATATCGCTGGTCTCGTCAAGGGTGCCTCGAAAGGTGAGGGATTAGGCAATAAGTTCCTCGGGAATATCCGTGAGACGGATGCGATCATCCATGTCTTGAGATGTTTCGAGGATGAGAATATCACCCACGTCGATGGCACCATCGATCCCATCCGCGACAAGGAGATTATTGACACTGAACTCCAACTGAAGGACCTTGAGACCATCGAGAGCCGTCTCGCCAAGACGGAGAAGGCCGCTGCTGCTGGTAATAAGGACGCCAAGGTGGAAGTGGGTGTGTTGAAGGCTTATAAGGAGGCTCTTGATCAGGGCAAGAACGCCCGTATCGTGGAGTTCGAGACAAAGGATGAGCAGGATTGTGCCCGTAACCTCTTCCTGCTGACCTCAAAACCTGTGCTCTACGTCTGCAACGTGGGCGAGGCCGATGCTAAAGACGGCAATGACTTCACGAAGAGGGTAGGGGAGTTGGCCAAGGAAGAAGGTGCCGAGATGATGATCATCGCCGCCAAGACGGAGGAGGATATCGCAGAACTGGAATCCTACGAAGACAAGCAGATGTTCCTCGAAGAACTGGGTCTCGAAGAGAGTGGCGTGAACCGCCTGATTAAGAAGGCTTACGCCCTGCTGAACCTCGAGACCTTCATCACTGCTGGTGAGATGGAGGTGAAGGCCTGGACGTATAAGAAAGGTTGGAAGGCACCTCAGTGTGCTGGTGTCATCCACACCGACTTCGAGAAGGGCTTTATCCGTGCTGAGGTGATCAAATACGATGACTATATCCAATATGGCTCTGAGGCCGCTGTCCGTGAGGCAGGTAAGATGGGCGTAGAGGGTAAGGACTACGTGGTACAGGACGGTGATATCATGCATTTTAGATTTAATGTGTAGGCTATGATGAACCTGTTGAGTTATATTGTCTGGCAACCGGATATAGAGGCTTTCCATCTTGGTCCTATCGCAGTGCGCTGGTATGGTCTGATGTGGATTATTGGTATTATACTGGCCTACCTTGTGGTGAGGCGGCTCTACAAGGAGCAGAAGATCAAGGACGAACTCTTTGAACCGCTTATCTTCTACTGTTTTTTTGGCATCCTGATCGGTGCCCGTCTGGGACACTGTCTCTTCTATGAGCCCGACTATTTCCTCACCTCTGGTAAGGGACTTATTGAAATGATTCTGCCTATCCGATTCCTGCCAGAAGGAGGCATTAAACTGATTGGCTATGCCGGCCTTGCCTCGCACGGAGGGACTCTTGGTCTGATGATAGCCCTCTGGCTCTATGTGAAGCATACCAAACTGAGCATCTGGACGGTGCTCGATAATATCGCCATCGCCACAGGTGTGACAGCCTGCTTCATCCGCCTCGGCAATCTGATGAATTCTGAGATTATCGGCAAAATCACTGACGTGCCCTGGGCCTTTATCTTCGAGCGAGTCGATATGATGCCCCGTCACCCAGGCCAACTCTACGAGGCCATCGCCTACGCCATCCTGTTTGGCATCATGTGGTATCTCCACAAGCGTATGCCCGAGAAGATCGGCACAGGCTGGTACTTCGGCTTCTGCCTGACGTATATCTTCACCTTCCGCTTCTTCATCGAATACACCAAGGAGGTTCAGGAAGCCTTCGAGGCCTCCCTTCCCCTCGACATGGGACAGATCCTCTCGATCCCCTTCATCATCCTCGGAGTCTGGTGCATGATCAAGGCGAAGAAACAAGCCTGACAGAGAGTCCCTTTTCAGAAACAAATGTGGCTGAATGGAAGATATAAAAGAAAGATACAGGAGGTTTAAGGAGTGGGAGAAGCAGCCTCATAAGGTAGCGCCACTCTCGGAGGATGAGCACGTGTGTGCTACCTGCGGCACACACTTTGAGGGCAACTACTGTCCCCGTTGCGGACAGTCGGCCAAGATAGGCCGTTACTCCTTTAAGAAGGCATTCCTGCTGTTTCTCGATGTCTGGGGCATAGGCAACCGGGGAATGTTCCGCACCCTGCGCGACCTGATTCTGCGCCCTGGCTACATGATACGCGACTATCTCAGAGGCATGCAGATGGCCTACTTCCCGCCCTTCAAGATGTTCTTCCTGCTCTTCGCCCTGTCGTTCCTGATAGACTCGGGCCTGAACATCCAAGGTGTAAACCGCAAAGAACATGCGAAGGAGGAGGCTACTGAAATCGTTCAAGACCTTGTAGGGCGAGATCATGAAAAAGGTGGTCAGCCTGAGACTCAGGAGAAAAAGGCTGAAGAAAAGGCTGACAAGAAACTCACCGTAGAGGAAAGAGAGAAGAAGGAAAAAAGAAATAAAGAGTTTGAACGGTTACAAGGAGAATTCAATGAGTGGAGCGATAGTCACGTGACATACGTGATGCTCATTCTCCTGTTGCTCTTCTCCTGGCCGTTATGGCTCTTGATCCGCCACTGTCCAGCCATACCTGACTTACATTTCTCAGAATGCTTCGTGGCGATGGTCTATATCGCCAATATGCTAACCCTCTATGGCTATATTCCCCAGTTCCTGTGCTTTAGCATGAAGGCAGAAACCATCTTTGGTCTAATGACCTGTCTATTGATCATCATCCCCATCAAACAACTGTCGGGCTACAGTTACTGGAAAACGATCTGGCGAATGGCCTTAGCCTCCATTCCCTTCTTGGTTATGATCCTATTGCTGATATGTGTCGTGTTCGCAACGCAATATGCATACGCAGCCATCAAGTTTGGCTGACCTTGATCCTGTGTGTGCCACCTAAAAAGGGCGGCTCTTTTGTGTATCATAAAAGAAGAATTGCTCCTTCCAAAGAGCAATAATTGCCAAAAATTGCTCCTTCAGATGAGCATTATTTGGCAAAATACTTGCAAATACCAATAATTATTCGTACTTTTGCACACGAATCAATTGAAAAAAGATCATGGAGATAGAAGGTTTATATCAGATATCTGAGCGACTCGTAGGAGAAGTAAGTCTTGAACTCCACCGTTACTTCTACAATAAACTTGAGTGGGAATTACCCATGATTTGCGTTAAGGGTGCTAAAGGCATAGGAAAGTCAACGGCATTCTGGCAGATTATGAAGGAACACCTCAAGAACAATGAAGCCGTCTATGCCTCATTGGACAATATCTGGTTTTCTGAGCATCGCCTGACGGAACTTGCAGACTATCATTATCAGCATGGGGGCACACACCTCTTTCTGGATGAGGTCCACAGTTATCCCTATAAGAACTGGATGCAGGAACTGAAAAACATCAGCGACTCCTACCCCAATTTGCATATATGCTTTACTGGCTCTTCACTTCTGAAGATTGATCATTCTGTCGCCGACTTGT
>JAFRMM010000060.1 GCA_017430675.1 Prevotella sp. | reverse complement strand
TATCAAATGAAGAAGAACAACTTTAATGCCGGTCCGTCAATCCTCCCACGCGAGGTCATTGAGAATACCGCCAAACAGTGTCTTGATTTCAACGGCTCGGGTCTCTCCCTGATGGAGATCAGCCACCGTGCAAAGGACTTTCAGCCTGTCGTCGACGAGGCTGTGGCTCTCGTGAAGGAACTGCTCGACGTTCCTGAGGGCTATTCAGTGATTTTCCTCGGTGGTGGTGCAAGCCTCGAGTTCTGCATGATTCCCTACAACTTCCTGAGCAAGAAGGCTGCCTACCTGAACACGGGTGTCTGGGCCAAGAATGCCATGAAGGAAGCCAAGTTGTTTGGTGAGGTCGTAGAGGTGGCTTCTTCAGCAGATGCGAACTATACCTTTATCCCCAAGGACTGGAATGTGCCGGCAGATGCCGACTATCTGCATATCACAACTAATAATACCATCTATGGTACTGAGATTCGTAAGGACCTGGATGTAAATGTGCCTCTGATTGCCGATATGTCTTCGGATATCTTTAGTCGTCCTATTGACGTGAAGAAGTATGATGCCATCTATGCTGGTGCCCAGAAGAACCTGGCTATGGCTGGTGTGACCATCGTCATTCTGAAGGATGAGAAGTTGGGCAATGCTCCTCGTGAGATTCCCACGATGCTCGACTATCGTACACATGTAGATAAGGGCTCGATGTTCAATACACCTCCTGTGGTACCCATTTATTCCGCTCTTGAAACGCTCCGCTGGATCAAGAAGAACGGTGGCGTGGAGGCCATGGACAAGTTGGCCAAGCAGCGCGCAGAAATTGTCTATGGCGAGATCGACCGCAATAAGATGTTTGTGGGTACCGCCAAGGAGGAGGATCGTTCACTGATGAACCTCTGCTTCGTGATGGCTCCTGAGTATAAGGAACTGGAGAAGGACTTCCTCGACTTCGCTGTGTCGAAGGGAATGGTAGGCGTGAAGGGTCATCGCTCTGTTGGTGGCTTCCGTGCTTCCTGCTACAATGCCCAGACCATCGAAGGCTGCAATGCCCTCGTCGCCTGCATGAAGGAGTTTGAGAGTAAACACTAAATAATTAACGACTACGAATTACGCGAATTATACGAATTCTTTTGAAAAGAGATCAAATTCGTGAAATTCGTGTAATTCGTAGTTTAAAATAATAATAATATGAAGATTCTTGTAGCAACAGAGAAACCATTTGCAGCAGCCGCTGTGAAAGGTATTAGAACAGAAGTTGAGGCAGCGGGAAATGAACTCGTTCTGTTGGAAAAATATACAGAGAAAGCCCAGTTGTTGGAGGCCGTGAAGGACGCTGATGCACTGATCATCCGTTCGGATAAGGTTGATGCCGAGGTGCTCGATGCAGCCAAGCAGTTGAAGATTGTGGTTCGTGCCGGTGCTGGTTACGATAACATCGATCTTGCCGCTGCTACCGCCCACCATGTAGTAGCCGAGAACACGCCGGGTCAGAATGCCAACGCTGTAGCAGAACTCGTATTCGGTCTGCTCGTAATGGCTGTCCGTGGGTTCTATAACGGAAAGAGCGGTTCAGAGTTGCTGGGTAAGAAACTCGGTATCCTCGCTTTTGGTAACGTAGGTCGTAACGTGGCCCGCATCGCCAAGGGCTTTGGAATGGATGTCTATGCCTTTGATGCTTACTGTCCTGCAGAGGTGATCGAGAAGGCTGGCGTTCATGCTGTCGCCAATCAGGATGCACTCTTCGAGACCTGCGACGTTGTATCACTTCATATCCCCGCAACACCTGAGACCAAGCAGAGCATCAACTACGCTCTGGTAGGTAAGATGAAGAAGGGTGGTATTCTCGTAAACACTGCCCGCAAGGAGGTGATTGACGAGTCTGGTCTGATCAAACTGATGGCTGAGCGTGAGGATTTGAAGTTCGTGACAGACATCATGCCCGATGCCAACGACGAGTTCGCCAAGTTCGAAGGTCGTTATTTCTCGACTCCGAAGAAGATGGGTGCCCAGACAGCCGAGGCCAACATCAACGCTGGTATTGCAGCAGCCAAGCAGATCAACGCCTTCTTCAAGGATGGTGACACGAAATTCCAGGTGAATAAGTAAATCCTGTTTGAGACTATAAATAAAAATCCCCGCCAGTCGGCGGGGATTTTTATTATCCATTCATTGACATGAGGAATTCCTCGTTGCTGCGCGACTGTACCAGTCTGTCTCGTACGGTGTTCATGGCCTCGATAGGTGTCATCTCGGCAATGAACTTGCGGATAATCCACATGCGGTTGAGCGTGGTCTGGTCCTGCAGCAAATCGTCGCGGCGTGTAGATGACAGCACCAGATCGATAGCAGGGAAGATACGCTTGTTGGAGAGCGAACGGTTCAACTGGATCTCCGAGTTTCCTGTTCCCTTGAACTCCTCGAAGATCACCTCGTCCATCTTGGAGCCAGTATCGACAAGTGCCGTGGCGATGATTGTCAGTGAGCCGCCGCCCTCGATGTTACGGGCGGCTCCGAAGAAGCGCTTGGGCTTCTGGAGCGCATTGGCATCGACACCACCGGTAAGCACCTTGCCGGAGGCGGGAGCCACCGTGTTGTAGGCGCGAGCCAGACGGGTGATGGAGTCGAGGAAAATCACGACATCGTGTCCGCACTCCACCATGCGCTTGGCCTTCTCCAGTACGATACCAGCAATCTTCACGTGACGGTCTGCCGGTTCGTCGAAGGTGGAGGCGATGACCTCCGCGTTGACGGTACGGGCCATGTCTGTCACTTCCTCTGGACGCTCGTCGATGAGCAGCATCATGATATAGGCCTCTGGATGGTTGGCGGCAATGGCATTGGCGATATCCTTCATCAGGATGGTCTTACCAGTCTTGGGCTGAGCCACGATGAGAGCGCGCTGTCCTTTTCCGATGGGCGAGAAGAGATCAACGATACGGACACTCGGATTGGTCGTGTTCTTATCACCGCAAAGGGTAAATTTCTCCTCAGGGAAGAGTGGAGTCAGGTGCTCGAATGCCACACGGTCGCGAACCTCAGAGGGCACGCGCCCATTGATGCTCTTGACGTTGGACATGGCAAAGTATTTCTCGTTCTCATGTGGCGGACGGACAGTACATTCTACGACGTCACCTGTTTTGAGACCATATTTCTTGATCTGCTGGGGCGATATGTAGATATCGTCAGGAGATGACAGATAGTTGTAGTCTGAACTGCGGAGGAATCCGTATCCGTCTGTCAGGCACTCTAGTACGCCATTGCCAGTGATGAAGTCTCCGAAATCATACTTGGGCGCACTCTGTTCCTTGGCATTATATGTCTGCTCTGTCTCAGGCTGCTGAGCCATCGGACGATCGAAGATGTCAAGTGAGGGGATGGCCTCATGGTCCTCGATGGGGATATCGATCAATGTAATGAACTCCGTACCGTCACCAGGATCACCCTCCCAGATACCCTCTTCAGATATATCGTCGTCCTTGTGGTCATCTTCCTTGCGGCTGGCCATCTTCTCACGGAGCATCTGTACGGCATTGACGGTCTCAGAATCGTCCTCCTCGTCTGCGACGGAGAGTTCCGCTGCCTCAGGCACCACATCTTTCATATCCCCTGGCTGTTCTTCCGTTTCTTCAGGCTCAGGAGTCTTTACTGGCTCTTCTTGGACGGCTTTGGGCTTCCTGCCACGGCGCTTAGGGTTTTTCTCCTCTGGTTCAGGAACAGTTTTCTCCTCTGCTTCAGGTGTGGTGTCTTCCTCTGTGGCTAAGGGAAATGGCATGTCGGAGAAAAGAGAGGGTGTCTCTGCCTTTCCCTTGTTACGGTTGCTCTTTGAATCAAGGTTTTCACCGTCCTTGCCCTTTACCGTATAAACCTTACTGGTGTCTTTCTTTGTAATGCGTGTTCTCTTGCGTTTGGGAGATTCTTCTGTCTTTCCAGAGGCAGCGCTGTTCTCGGCAGCCTTGTCGATGATGGCATAGATGACATCTTCGAGGGCACTGTCTTGTGAGACATTGACTCCCAGTTCATTGGCGATACCCATCAGTTGGGGTATCTCCATAGTTTCTAATTCTTCTTTTGTGTACATATAAAATGAGTATATAAATACTACCTTTGAATTGAAAAAATGTGATGGAAATGCTTCGCGGATGGAAGCAATGTTTTGAAAAACGATGCAAAGGTACTGATTCTTTTTCAATTCTCCAAATTTTCCAAATATTTTTTGTACCTTTGCAGCCAAAATAAAGAAAAAAACGATGGAAATCAAGAAAGCAGAATTCACACTCAGTGCTCCTGTGGTGTCGATGTGCCCTAAGGACAACAAGCCCGAATATGCCTTTATCGGACGTTCCAATGTGGGAAAGTCGAGCCTGATCAATATGTTGACGAACAACAAGAAACTGGCGAAGACTTCCGCCACGCCAGGCAAGACGTTGCTCATCAATCACTTTATTATAAATAATGAGTGGTATCTCGTTGACCTGCCAGGCTACGGTTATGCTAAGCGATCGAAAAATGAGATCCAGAAACTGGAACAGATGATCAGCGGCTATATCCTGCAGCGTGAGCAGTTGGTGAATGTGTTCCTACTGGTGGATATCAGGTTGGAGGCGCAGAAGGTTGATCTTGACTTCATCCAGTTCTTGGGTACGAGCAGTATCCCCTTCGCCATTGTGTTCACCAAGGCTGACAAACTATCGTCCACAAAAGTGAAACAGAGTGTGGAGGCCTATCAGAAGGTGCTGAGCGAGACCTGGGAAGAACTGCCCCCGATGTTTGTCACCTCTGCAGAGAAGAAACAGGGACGTGACGAGGTTCTCGATTATATTGACCGGATTAACAAGAGCCTGAAGGAATAGCAGATGGCTAAGGATACCCCTTATCTTGATGTACAGCATTTGACGAAATCGTTTGGTTCGTTGGTACTGTTTGAGGATATCAGTTTCTCCATTGCCGAAGGGCAGAAGGTGGGACTGATTGCCAAGAACGGTATGGGGAAATCGACGCTGTTGTCTGTGCTTTCAGGTAAGGAGGGATATGATTCAGGAGAGATTATCTTCCGTCGTGACTTGAAGGTGGGTATGCTGGAACAGTCGCCCGTCTTTGACCCTGCGGAGAGTGTGCTCGATGCCTGTTTTAACCATCGGGGCGATCCAGAGAAGGTTCTGAAAGCCAAACAGGTCCTGACGCAACTGAAGATTCGCGATATGCTGCAGCCAATGGGGCAACTCAGTGGTGGACAGCAGAAGCGCGTGGCACTGGCCAATGTGCTCATTACTGATCCTGACCTGCTGATTCTCGATGAGCCGACGAATCATCTGGATCTGGAGATGATCGAATGGTTGGAGGGATTTCTGAACCGTGGTAACAAGACACTGCTCATGGTGACGCATGACCGTTTCTTTCTTGATAGGGTATGCTCTGTGATCTTGGAACTCGACGATCAGACCATCTATACCTATCGCGGCAATTACAGTTACTATCTGGAAAAACGGCAGGAACGTATTGACAACCGCAGGGCAGAGATAGCCCGTGCGAACAACCTCTATCGTACGGAGTTGGAATGGATGCGACGGATGCCGCAGGCCCGTGGACATAAGGCCCGTTACCGTGAAGAGGCCTTCTATGAACTTGAGAAGGTGGCTAAGCAACGGATCGAGGAACGGCAGATCAGACTGAAGTCCCGCAATGTTTATATTGGCAGTAAGATATTTGAGTGCCAGTATGTCTCCAAGGCCTTTGGTGACAAGGTCATCCTGAAGGACTTCTATTACAATTTCTCTCGTTTTGAGAAGATGGGTATCGTGGGTAATAATGGTACAGGCAAATCTACGTTTATTCGTATGCTTCTGGGCATGGAGTCCATCGATGGTGGACGCTTTGACATCGGTGATACCATACGCTTCGGCTATTTCTCACAGGAGGGGTTGCAGTTTGATGAGCAGCAGAAGGTCATCGACGTCGTGAAGAACATCGCTGAGTATATCGACATGGGGGGTGGCAGGTATTTCACCGCCTCTCAGTTCCTGCAGTATTTCCTCTTCACGCCTGAGCAGCAGCATAACTATGTGTATAAACTGAGTGGTGGCGAGAGACGGAAACTTTATCTCTGTACTGTGCTGATGAAGAATCCGAATTTCCTTGTGCTCGATGAGCCGACGAACGATCTCGACATTGTCACCCTACAGATCCTGGAGGAATACTTGCAGGATTTCCCTGGTTGCGTGATCGTTGTCAGTCATGACCGCTATTTTATGGATAAGGTGGTAGATCATCTGCTGGTGTTCAAGGGTGATGGTGAGATCAAGGACTTCCCTGGCAACTACACACAGTACCGTCAGTGGAACACTCTTCAGCCGAAAGAAATAATCAGCCTGACTATCCATTCCAGTAATACCAGCCATGCTAGCACGGCTGGTAATCCGAGGGAAACCAGGCGGAAACTCTCTTATAAGGAGAAGCGTGAGTTTGAGCGGCTGGAACATGAGATTGCTGCCTTAGAGGAGGAACAGCGTTTGCTGGAGGAGGCTCTCTGCAGTGGTATGCTCTCTGTGGATGAACTGACGGAGAAGAGTAAGCGCCTTCCTCTGCTGAAGGACGAACTCGATGAGAAGTCTATGCGTTGGCTGGAGTTGAGCGAGATAGAGAATTGAAAAGTGAAGATATAGGATGATACAACAACAATACCCCTCGCAACTGCTTGAAAAGGCCGTCTCGGAGTTCTCGAAACTGCCTGGCATCGGGCGTAAGACGGCACTCAGACTGGTACTGTGGATGCTCCGTCAGGAGGATACGGAGGTGGAACAGTTCGCTGAGGCTGTCCATCGTCTGAAGCATGA
The DNA here is from genome assembly GCA_017430675.1 of Prevotella sp. The sequence continues at coordinate 11,304 of JAFRMM010000060.1, read as the reverse complement.
GGTGAAATACTGCCGCACCTGCCACAATATCAGCGATTCAGATGTCTGTCCTATCTGTGCTGACCCTCGTCGTGATTCCACCACCGTCTGTGTCGTGGAAAATATCCAGGATGTGATGGCCATTGAGAATACCCAGCAGTTCCATGGTCTCTATCATGTGCTGGGCGGCATTATCTCGCCGATGGACGGCATAGGGCCAGGTGATATCGAGATAGACTCGTTGATTGAGCGTGTCAAGGCAGGTGGGGTGCAGGAGGTAATCCTGGCACTTAGTCCCACGATGGAAGGTGACACGACAAACTTTTATATCTATCGCAAACTGACTGGCCATGATGTCAGGGTCAGCGTAATTGCCAGGGGGGTCGCTGTCGGCAACGAACTGGAATATACTGATGAGGTGACTTTGGGGCGCTCCATAACAAACCGTACATTATTTGAAGAGAAATAAATGAAAAGTATGAGATTAATTAGCAAAAGATTGACTGTTATTTATATGTTGCTGGCGGCCATGGCGTTAGCGGTGATCCTACTTTATGAGACGGATATACTGGATGCTGGTGTCATGGAACAACACAAACAGTCGGAGTTCTTTCTGTCTGCGCTGATGATAATTGTCTCGCTGGGAGCAGCATTCCTGGGGCTGAGGCTTTTTAAGTTCAAGGCCGTGCACAGCGATCTTGTCAGCCGTGAGGAGCCCGCCATGTGGAAGTGGGGCGTTATCCGTCTGTTGATTTTGGAGGTGCCGATGGTGGTTGACACCTTATTATATTATTGGTATATGAACACTTCATTCGGCTATCTGGCAGTGATTCTGCTGCTTTGTCTGCCCTTCGTGTTCCCAAGTCTTAACCGTTGTCTGTCTGAAACGTCTGAGGAATGAAACTGAGCATTGTCATTGTCAGTTACAATGTGCGTGCCTTTGTAGAGCAGTGTCTCGACAGCGTGCAGAAAGCCTCGGAGGGCATTGCTACGGAGGTCTTCGTGGTGGATAATGCCTCTGCTGACGATACCGTGGAGGTCATTGGTAGCCGTTATCCGTGGGTTCATCTGATAGCAAACAGCGAGAATCTCGGTTTTGCCAGTGCCAATAACATCGCCATCCGTCAGTCATCAGGGGAATATGTGCTGTTGCTCAATCCCGATACCGTCGTTGAGGAAGACACACTTCGTCAGTCGTTGGCCTTTATGGACGCCCATCCAGAGGCGGGTGGGGCAGGAGTGATGATGCACAATGCCGACGGTACGCTGGCCCCGGAGTCGCGCCGTGCCATTCCTACGCCCTGGGTGTCATGTCTGAAGATGCTGGGCTTCACGAAGCGCTACTACATGAGTCATCTGCCCTGGGACCAGCCTTCGCAGATTGAGGTTATCAGCGGTGCCTTCTGCCTGTTGCGTAAGAAGGCCCTTGACGAGATCGGTCTGCTCGACGAGGCGTTTTTCATGTATGGTGAGGACATTGACCTTTCCTACCGTTTGCTGAAAGGCGGCTGGCAGAATTGGTATCTCCCGTATCCCATCATCCACTATAAGGGCAAATCTACCCAGAAAAGTGACTATCGCTATGTCCATATCTTCTATCAGGCCATGCTTATCTTCTTTCGTAAGCACTATGGCCATCTGAGTTTATTCTACACTATGCCAGTGAAGATGGCCATCTATTTCCGTGCTTCTATCGCCGTAATAGACATTCTCCGTAAAAAACTCCACCTATGATGAATACTCCAGAAATACGTCTGAGGGCCATAGAGCCTGAGGATCTCGATTTGCTCTACAGGATTGAGAACGATGTAAGACTGTGGAATGTGGGCACCTCTAACGTACCCTATTCCCGCTATACGCTTCACGACTATGTGGCCAACGCTTCAGATGATATCTACGTCGATCGTCAAGTCCGTATGATGGTGGAGAATCAGGTTGGTGAGATTGTGGGCATCGTCGATGTCGTCAATTTCGATCCCAGCAATTGCCGTGCGGAGGTTGGACTGATCATCCTTGACGCTTTCCGTTGCCAGGGTTATGGCAGCAGTGTGCTGGCGGCCGTTACCGACTATGCCGTGAAGGTGCTTCACCTGCACCAACTCTTCGCCTTCGTCGATACCAGAAACGATGCATCCCTCGGACTGTTCAGGAAAATGGGCTACCAGGAGTCCTCCCTGATTAGAGACTGGCTCTACGACGGCAGTGGATACCATGATGCAATCTTGATGCAACAGGTTTTTTGACGATTTTTGCGGATCGTGTTAAAAAAAGGTGGAAAATGTTTTGCGGTTTCGGGATTTTATCGTACCTTTGCACCCGCTAAGAGAAAGAGGCGCTTTCTGGTGCGTTAGTTCAGTAGGTTAGAATGCCTGCCTGTCACGCAGGAGGTCACGAGTTCGAATCTCGTACGCACCGCATTTATGATCCGCTCCATTCTGGTGCGTTAGTTCAGTAGGTTAGAATGCCTGCCTGTCACGCAGGAGGTCACGAGTTCGAATCTCGTACGCACCGCAAGAAGCAAATTAAGTGGCACTTATCGCGCGATAAGTGCCACTTGTTTTTTCTAAAGTGCCACTTAATTCATTTGCTGGTTGTCAAATTTAAATAAAGCGATGTGGCTTTATTAAAAAAATGAGGCCAAAACTTGCATGAAAAATAAAAAAGGTGTACCTTTGCACCCATAATGAACACAAACATGCTTGTACTATATGTGCGGAATCGTTGGATATATCGGAAATAAAGAGGCTTTTCCCATATTGATAAAGGGACTGAGAAGATTGGAATATCGTGGTTACGATAGCGCTGGTGTGGCACTTATCAACGACGATGGCAAACTAAACGTCTGTAAGACCAAAGGAAAAGTAGATAACCTCGTGGATTTTTGTGGCGACAAGAACATCAGTGGTACTGTAGGAATCGCTCATACCCGTTGGGCAACGCATGGTGAGCCCTCCTCGCGTAATGCCCATCCGCACTTTTCGTCATCGAAGAACCTGGCGATTATCCATAACGGTATCATCGAGAACTATGCCGACCTGAAGATGAAGTTGCAGGCCAAGGGCGTGCAGTTCGTGTCGGACACGGATACAGAGGTGTTGGTGCAGTTGATAGAGTATATCAAGGAACACAAGCATCTGGACTTGTTGACGGCAGTACAGGTGGCGCTGTATCAGGTGATCGGCGCCTACGCCATCGCCGTGCTTGACAAGCGTGACCCAGACCAAATCATTGCAGCCCGCAAGCAGAGTCCACTGGTGGTGGGCATTGGCGACGACGAGTTCTTCCTCGGCTCCGATGCCAGTCCGATTGTGGAATACACAGACAAGGTGGTCTATCTCGAAGACGGCAATATCGCCGTGATCCGCCGCGGACAGGACCTGCACGTGGTGAGCATTCTGGGTGAGGAACAGGAACTGAAGGTTAAGACTGTGGATATTGATCTGGGACAGATAGAAAAGGGCGGCTATCCACACTTCATGTTGAAAGAGATCTTTGAACAGCCTGAGTGTCTGACGAACTGTATGCGCGGTCGTGTAAATGTTGAGGCTGATCATGTAACACTTTCGGCCTTAATCGATTACCGTCGCCAACTGTTAAGCGCAAAGCGCGTTGTAATCGTGGCCTGTGGCACCTCCTGGCATGCTGGCCTGATAGGCAAGCAGATTATCGAGTCATTGTGTCGCATACCTGTGGAAGTGGAGTATGCCAGTGAATTCAGATACAGGAATCCTGTCGTGACGAAGGACGATGTGGTGATTGCCATCTCCCAGAGCGGCGAGACGGCCGACACCTTGGCTGCCGTACAGTTGGCAAAGGAAAAAGGTGCGTTTATCTATGGCATCTGTAATGCCATCGGTTCGTCGATACCAAGGGCTACGCATACGGGAACGTATATCCACGTGGGGCCTGAGATCGGCGTGGCCTCCACGAAGGCCTTCACGGGTCAGGTGACGGTACTGACGATGTTCGCCCTGGCACTTGCAGAGGCGAAAGGTACTGTTGGTCGTAATGAGTATCTGAAGATCGTGAAGGGACTGAGTGAGATACCAGTAAAGATCCGCGAGGTGCTACAGACCAACGACAAGGTGGCTGACCTCGCGCGTACCTTTACATACGCGCATAACTTCCTCTACCTGGGTCGCGGCTTCTCCTATCCCGTGGCCCTGGAGGGTGCACTGAAACTGAAGGAGATATCCTATATCCATGCAGAGGGCTATCCCGCTGCGGAGATGAAGCACGGACCAATCGCGCTGATCGACTCGGACATGCCTGTGGTGGTAATTGCTACGCATAATGTGATGTATGAGAAAGTGCTGTCGAACATCCAGGAGATCAAGGCCCGTCAGGGTCGAGTGATTGCGCTCGTCTCGAAGGGTGACGACACCATCTCGAAGGTAGCGGACGAGGTTATAGAACTGCCAGATGTGCAGGAGTGTCTGGAGCCGTTAGTAGCAACTATCCCCCTGCAGTTGTTGGCTTATCACGTAGCCGTCTGCAAAGGGAAGAACGTTGATCAACCGAGAAACCTCGCAAAGAGCGTCACCGTTGAATAGAGATAAGGGCGATTCGTTTTATTGACGTATCGCCCTTCTTTTTGAAAAGTAAAAAGGTAAACAGTATAAAGGAAAAAGATGAGAGATGTGACATTGGTCCTACAGGATGGGACGACATTCAAGGGTAAGAGTTTCGGCTATGAGAAGCCCGTGGCTGGCGAGGTCGTGTTCAACACGGCCATGATGGGCTATCCGGAGAGTCTGACGGATCCGAGTTATGCCGGACAGTTGATGACGCTGACCTATCCGCTGGTAGGCAACTATGGCGTGCCCCCCTTTACGGTGGAGGATAACGGCATTGCCACGTTTATGGAGAGCGACAGGATCTATGCCTCGGCCATTATCGTGAGCGACTACAGTATGGAGTATTCCCATTGGAATGCCTGCGAGAGCCTGGCAGACTGGCTGAAGCGCGAGCAGGTGCCTGGGGTGACGGGTATCGACACCCGTCAGTTGACAAAGGTGCTCAGGGAGCATGGTGTGATGATGGGACGTCTGGAGTTCGATGGACTGGAGACTCCGAAAGAGTTGGATACCATCGATTACGGCAAGATCAACTGGGTGGAGCGTGTATCGTGTAAGGATGTCGTCCGCTACAACGAGGGTGCTGGGAAAAAAGTGGTACTCGTGGATTGCGGTGTGAAGAACAATATCATCCGCTGTCTGATACAGCGTGGCGTGGAAGTGATTCGCGTGCCCTGGAACTACGACTATACGGAGATGGCATTCGACGGGCTTTTCCTGGCTAACGGCCCTGGCGATCCCGACATGTGCGTGGATGCCGTCGAGGTGCTGAGGAAACAGATGTCGCGCTCGCGCAAGCCTATCTGTGGTATCTGCATGGGTAACCAGTTGTTGGCAAAGGCCGGTGGTGCCACGATCTATAAGTTGAAATACGGTCATCGTTCGCATAACCAGCCTGTGCGTGAGGTGGGTACGAACCGTTGTTATGTGACTTCGCAGAATCATGGCTATGCCGTCGATGGTGCTACGCTGGGTAACGACTGGCGGGAACTCTTCGTGAATATGAACGACGGCTCTAACGAGGGTATCCGTCACCAGACGAATCCCTGGTTCTCGAGCCAGTTCCACCCGGAGGCTTGTTCGGGTCCTGTGGATACGGAATTTATGTTTGACAGATTTATTGAAACGCTGTAGATTGAAGATTTATAACTGAAGATTGAAGATGAGAGACAATAGTATCAAGAAAGTATTGCTGCTGGGTAGCGGTGCGCTGAAGATCGGTGAGGCAGGCGAGTTTGACTACAGTGGATCACAGGCACTGAAGGCTCTTCGCGAGGAGGGTGTGAAGACGGTGCTCATCAACCCGAACATCGCCACGGTGCAGACCTCCGAGGGTGTGGCTGATGAGATCTATTTCCTACCCGTGCAGCCCTATTTCGTGGAGCGCGTCATCGAGAAGGAGCGTCCTGACGGTATCTTGCTGGCCTTCGGTGGTCAGACGGCCCTGAACTGTGGTGTGGAACTCTATCAGAGCGGTGTGCTGGCGAAATATGGTGTGAAGGTGTTAGGTACGCCCGTGCAGGCCATCATGGATACGGAAGACCGTGAACTCTTCGTGAAGAGACTCGACGAGATCGGTGTGAAGACCATCAAGAGTGAGGCCTGCGAGAATATCGCCCAGGCACGCAACGCCGCCAAGGAGTTAGGCTATCCCGTCATCCTGCGTGCTGCCTATGCTTTAGGCGGACTGGGTTCTGGCTTCTGCGACAATGAGGAGGAACTCGACAAACTGGCCGAGAAGGCTTTCTCGTTCTCCCCACAGGTGTTGGTGGAGAAGAGTCTGAAAGGCTGGAAGGAGATTGAATACGAGGTGGTGCGCGACCGTTATGACAATTGTATCACCGTGTGTAACATGGAGAACTTCGATCCTCTTGGCATCCATACGGGCGAGTCGATCGTGATCGCGCCCTCGCAGACGCTGACAAACTCCGAATATCATAAACTCCGTGCACTGGCCATCAAGATCATCCGTCATATCGGTATCGTGGGTGAGTGTAATGTGCAGTACGCCTTTGATCCGCAGAGTGAGGATTACAGGGTGATTGAGGTGAACGCCCGTCTGAGTCGTTCATCTGCTTTGGCCTCTAAGGCCACGGGTTATCCCTTGGCTTTCGTGGCTGCCAAACTCGGTATGGGCTATGGCCTCTTCGAACTGAAGAACTCGGTGACGAAGACTACCTCGGCCTTCTTCGAGCCGGCGCTCGACTACGTGGTCTGTAAGATCCCGCGCTGGGATCTGTCAAAGTTCCGTGGGGTCGATAAGGAACTTGGCTCTTCGATGAAGAGCGTGGGAGAGGTGATGGCCATCGGACGAAACTTCGAGGAGGCTCTGCAGAAAGGCCTACGCATGATCGGACAGGGCATGCACGGATTCGTGGAGAACAAGGAGTTGCAGATCCCCGATATCGACGCCGCCCTCAGGGAGCCGACGGATAAGCGTGTGTTTGTGATCTCGAAGGCCATGCATCTGCCGGAATATACCATCGAGCGCATCCACGAGTTGACGAAGATCGACAAGTGGTTCCTCTATAAACTGAAGCATATCATCGACATCGACGAGCAGTTGAAACGTCAGAATATCAACACGCTCGACGAGGTCCTGTTGCATGAGGCCAAGGTGTATGGCTTTACCGACTTCCAGATAGCACGGGCCATCGGTCTGGAAGGCGAGATCAGTACGATGCATGAGGCCCTGTTGCTGGTGCGTAACCGTCGTAAGCAACTCGGCATCCTGCCTGTGGTTAAGCAGATCGACACGTTGGCCGCAGAGTATCCTGCCCAGACGAACTACCTCTACGTCACCTATTCGGGCGTGGCCAGTGATATCCAGTACGAGAACGACAAGAAAAGCATCATTGTGCTCGGCTCAGGTGCCTACCGCATCGGCTCTTCCGTAGAGTTCGACTGGTGTGGTGTGCAGACGTTGAACACCATCCGCCGCGAGGGCTGGCGCTCGGTGATGATCAACTACAATCCCGAGACCGTCTCTACCGACTACGATATGTGTGACCGTCTCTACTTCGACGAACTCACCTTCGAGCGGGTGCTCGACATTATCGAGTTTGAACAGCCCCATGGCGTCATTGTCTCCACGGGCGGACAGATCCCCAATAACCTTGCCGTCTATCTCGATGAGCAGCATGTGAACATCCTGGGTACGCAGGCTGCGGATATCGATGGCGCCGAGGACCGTGCGAAGTTCTCGCAGATGCTCAACGAACTGGGTGTGAACCAGCCCGAATGGAGTGCGCTGACCTCGATGGAGGATATCGACAAGTTCGTGGATAGGGTGGGCTTCCCCGTGCTGGTGCGCCCGTCGTATGTGCTCTCAGGTGCGGCGATGAATGTCTGTTCGAACCGTGAGGAGTTGGGACGCTTCCTGCAGTTGGCCGCCAACGTGTCGGAGGATCATCCCGTGGTGGTGTCGAAGTTCATCGAGCATGCCAAGGAGATCGAGATGGATGCTGTGGCTCGCGACGGTGAGATCTTGGCATACGCCATCTCCGAGCATATCGAGTTCGCCGGCGTGCACTCCGGTGATGCCACCATCCAGTTCCCGCCGCAGAAACTCTATGTGGAGACCGTGCGCCGTATCAAGCGTATCTCGCGTCAGATAGCCGCTGCCCTGCATATCAACGGACCTTTCAATATCCAGTATATGGCGCGTGACAACGATATCCTCGTCATCGAGTGTAACCTGCGTGCCTCGCGTTCGTTTCCCTTCGTGTCAAAGGTGCTGAAACTGAACCTCATCGACCTGGCTACGAAGGTGATGCTCGGACTGCCAGTGGAGCGTCCCCACAAGAACCTGTTCGATCTCGACTACGTGGGTATCAAGGCTTCACAGTTCAGTTTCAACCGTCTGCAGAAGGCCGATCCCGTACTGGGTGTGGATATGGCCTCTACGGGTGAGGTCGGCTGTATCGGAGACAATACTAATACGGCACTTCTGAAGGCCATGCTCTCCGTGGGTCATCGTATTCCCAAGAATACCGTGCTGCTCTCTACGGGTACGGCCAAGCAGAAGGCGGAGATGCTGGATGCGGCACGGATGCTTGTGAGTCATGGCTATCAACTCTATGCCACGGGAGGTACGTCGAGATATCTCACTGACAACGGTGTGGAGAACACGATGGTGCACTGGCCATCGGAGCCGGACTTGCAGCCACAGGCCCTGGATATGCTCCACCGTCATGAGATCGACATGGTGGTCAATGTGCCCAAGAACCTGTCGGAACGCGAGTTGACCAATGGCTATAAGATCCGTCGTGCTGCCATCGACCTCAACGTACCGCTGATCACAAACAGCCGTCTGGCCAGTGCCTTCATCAATGCCTTTTGTACCATCAAATTAGATGACATCGGCATCAAATCATGGGCAGAATATAAGTAGAAAGTGGGTTTAGCGCGAAAAAATGGTGCAATTATTTGGAAGTTTCAAATAATTGCATTATTTTTGCAACCAATATTGATACTCAACCTATAATAATGGACGCAGGAGAAACTCTAGAATCAAAGATCAACCGAAGTGAGTACAAGATACTTATTGTGGATGACGTCGTCAGCAATGTCCTGTTGCTGAAGATTCTTCTGACCAATGAGAAATTCCAGGTATGTACGGCCAACAACGGTACGTCGTGTATCGAGATGGCCAAGAAGGAGCATCCCGACCTGATCCTGCTCGACGTGATGATGCCCGACATCAGCGGTTTCGATACGGCAGTGATCCTGAAGAAAGACGATGAGACCAAGGAAATCCCCATTATCTTCCTCACGGCCCTGAACACGCCTGCCGATCTGGTGCACGGTTTCCAGGTAGGTGCCAATGACTTCCTGACGAAGCCCTTCAACAAGGAGGAGTTGGTGATGCGTGTGATGCAGCAGATATCACTGGTGGCTGCCAAGCGGATCATCGAGAAGCAGAATGCCGAGTTGCTTGCTACACTGAACAACCGTGACAAGATGTACTCCGTGATTGCCCATGACCTCCGTTCACCGATGGCCAGCATCCGTATGGTGCTCAACCTCGTGGTGCAGTCGGCAACACCGGAGACGGTGGGACCTGAGTTGTATATGCTGTTGGACCAGGCTAACCGTGAGTCGGAGGAGGTGCACGATCTGTTGGACAATCTCCTGAAGTGGACGAAGAGCCAGACGGGACGACTGAATGTCGTACTGCAGGATCTCGACCTGAACGATATCATCCCGGGTGTGGTGGAGATCTTTGAGATGATTGCCCAGACCAAGAATATCAAACTTGATTTGCAGTGCAAGGCTGATAAGTTGGTCGTTGTTGCTGATAACGATATGCTGAAGACGGTGGTGCGTAACTTCATGTCAAACGCCATTAAGTTCTCGCCGGAGGAATCATCCATCGAGATTATCATGCAGACGGAGGGTGATTTTGCCAAGGTCAGTGTCAGGGATCATGGTGTGGGTATCGCCGCCGATCGTATCGGTAGTATCTTCCATAAGGGAGAGACTACTTATGGTACGGGTGGTGAAGAAGGTTCCGGACTGGGACTGCAGTTGTGTCAGGACTTTGCCCGTAAGATCGGCGGTGATTGTACCGTGGAGTCTGTCGAGGGGCAGGGCAGTACGTTCAGTGTTCTGATCCCGTTAAAGAAAAACTGATGGCCACACCTATTTATATTATAGAGGAACAAAGACTTCGCCGCAACCTCACGCTGATCGCTGATGTTGCGGCGAAAGCCGATATAGAGATTATATTAGCCTTCAAGGCCTTTGCCCTGTGGAAGACGTTTCCCATCTTCCGTGAGTATATCTATGCCACGACGGCGAGTTCGCTCTCAGAGGCCCGTCTGGCATACGAGGAGTTCGGTGCTCCTGCCCATACCTTCTCGCCAGCCTATACGGATGACGAGATCGACGAGATCATCCGCTGTTCGTCGCATCTGACCTTTAACTCGCTTTCGCAGTATGAGCGCTATCATGAGCGGGCGAAGGGGGTGTCCATCGGACTTCGTGTCAATCCGGAGTACTCGGAGGTGGAGACCCTGTTGTATAACCCCTGTGCGCCAGGTACACGATTCGGCGTGACGGCCGACAAGTTGCCGGAGCAGTTGCCCGACGATATCGAAGGCTTCCATTGCCATTGCCACTGCGAGAGTGGGGCGGATGTGTTCCAGCGGACGCTCGTTCGTATCAAGGAGAAATTTGCCAGATGGTTCCCGCAACTGAAATGGATCAACTTCGGCGGCGGCCATCTGATGACACGCAAGGACTATGATGTGGAACTGCTCATCTCCATGATGCAGGATTTCCGTCGCCGCTATCCCTGGCTGAAGGTGATTCTGGAACCCGGCAGTGCCTTCGCCTGGCAGACGGGACCGCTGGTATCGCATGTCGTGGATGTCGTGGAGGACAAAGGCATCCGTACGGCTATCCTCGACGTCAGTTTTACCTGCCACATGCCAGATTGTTTAGAGATGCCTTATTTCCCGGAGGTACGTGGGGCAGAGCATGTGGATGAGCAGCCATCCATGGCAGCATATACTTACCGTCTTGGTGGTAACAGTTGTCTGAGTGGTGACTTCATGGCTTCCTGGCGCTTCCCCCGGGAACTGAAGGTGGGTGACGAGGTGATATTCGAGGATATGATTCATTACACGACGGTGAAGACGAACACATTCAACGGCATCACGCATCCGGCCATCGGCATGCTCCACAGTGACGGAAAACTGGAAATCCTGCGTACATTTGGCTACGAAGATTACAAAAATCGGAT
>JAFRMM010000059.1 GCA_017430675.1 Prevotella sp. | reverse complement strand
CGCCTTCCGACCGATCAGTTCTGGGATACTTGTCGGCATACCGATCTCCACGAAGAAGGCCTCCATCGCCTCGATACCACGCAGGGCAGTCATACGGGGATTGGTAAAATCCTGAAGCACACCCATCACGTTGACGGCGAATTTCTCGAAACGTGTCAAATGCTTCTCCATCACATAACGTGCCCAGGAACCCCAGATAGCGGCTAAGCCTGCACCATGGGTGACACCGAAGAGTCCTGAGAGTTCGTGCTCCAGTCGATGACTGGCGAAGTCCTTCTCCGTACCACACTCCGTCAGGTCGTTATGCGACAGCGAACTGGCCCACATAATGGCAGCCCGATAGGTATAGTCATCTGGCGAGATCAACACTTCCTTGGCAGCCGCCATGACCGTCTTCAACAAAGCCTCGGCAATGGCATCCGTCAACAGGGCATCCTCGTATTTCGAGAAGTAACGTTCCATCGTGTGCATCATGATGTCGGTGGCACCTGCAGCCGTCTGGTAATCTGGTAAGGTATAGGTGCGCTCCGGGTTCATGATGGCAAACTTACAACGACAGAGGTCACTGTTAAAGCCTCGCTTCAGCATCCCCTCATCGTTGGTGACGACACAACTCGACGACATCTCCGAGCCTGCAGCGGGGATCGTAAGCATCACACCGATGGGGAGACACGACTGAGGTGTAGCCTTCCCGTCCCAGAAGTCCCACACGTCACCTGGATACCCCACACCATAGCCGATGGCCTTGGCAGAGTCGATCACACTACCGCCACCGACTGCCAGGATGAAATCCACTTTCTCCTTGCGACAGAGTTCGATACCCTCCTTCACCTTCGACAGTAAGGGATTAGGCACGACGCCACCCAACTCCACAAAGGCGATACCTGCCTCTGTGAGCATCTTCTCAACCTTATCTAACAAACCTGAGCGACGGGCACTGCCACCACCGTAGTGTACCAATACCTTTCCGCCGCCATACTGCTGAATCAACTGTGGAAGTTTCTCTTCCGACTCGCGTCCGAACACCACCCGTGTCGGTGCATAGAAATTAAAATCCTTCATACCTTATTATATTATCTAGTTGTGCTGGCAAAGATACGAAAAAATTTTCTTTCTGCCATGCTTTTTCTAATTATTTATATTATCTTTGCACCCAGAAAGATGAAAAAGACATTATTATATATTACCTTACCCTTTGTGGTACTGATAGGTGCCACCTATGCACTCCCCCGCCCTGCGGTGAAGGGGAATAGCCTGGCTAGCATAACTAGCATTTCTAGCATGACTAGCATGACTAGAGATACTAGCCTGGAGGGGGATCCGAAGATACAGGCAGAGATCAAATATTATCTGGATCGTCATAACGTACAGGATGAGGGCTACGAGGTGGTGGTGGGCTTCATTGAAGGCAAGCGCCATCATATCGAGATCAATCCGCATGTGACCCTCCGTAACGTAGGAACCTGGAAGGATTATGAGCGTGAGGGCACTGCCATCACCCTCGACACCTTGGGACGCACCCTCCTCGCCTTCTGTCAGGCCGACACCATCGTGACGGCTATCCGGGCTGACTCGACAGGTACCTATCAGGGCGACTTCTCCCAGACGGGTGCCAGCGGACACGGTTCGTATCTCGCTGCCGACGGCAGTTATTACGAAGGTCGCTGGGAACAGGACCGGCGACAGGGTTTCGGTCTGGAGATGTTGGTCACCGACAAGGATAATCCCCGTCTGAGAGTTGGTGAATGGCGCAAGGGGCGTTTCATGGGCGAACGTATGAGATACACTTCAGAACGCATCTACGGTATCGACATCGCCCGTTATCAGCATGGTAAGGGGCGCAAGCCGGCTCCGATCCTCTGGGATCAGTTGCGTATCACCCATGTGGGAAAGAACGGCAGCCAGAATGTGCGGGGCAAGGCCGACTACCCCGTCTCGTTCGTGTATATCAAATCGACAGAGGGCACCTCTGTACGAAATAAGTTCTATGTGAACGACTACGCCCAGGCCCGTAAGCACGGCATCCGTACAGGGGCATACCACTTCTTCTCGACGAAGACCTCTGGTGCTGCCCAGGCCAAGCACTTCATCCGTAACACCCTGTTCCGTTCAGGCGACCTGCCCCCTGTGCTCGATGTGGAGCCCAGCAAGGCGCAGATCCAGCAGATGGGCGGTCCCGAGGCGATGTTCCGTCATATCCGCGTGTGGCTCGATGAGGTGGAGCGTTGGACGGGTGTGAAGCCTGTGCTCTATGTGAACCAGATGTTCGTGAACAACTACCTCGCAGACCAGCCCGAACTGAAGCGTGACTACCGTGTGTGGATTGCCCGCTACAGCGAGTATAAGCCCGACGTGCGTCTGACCTACTGGCAACTCTGTCCCGACGGACGGGTGGCTGGCATCCAGGGAGAGGTGGACATCAACGTGTTCAACGGCTACCAGAGTCAGTTTGATGAGTTTATCGCTAACGAAACGATCCAATAAGGTATGAAAACGCTTCTCATTCTCGTCGGCAAGACCACAGACAAGCATTTCCAGGCTGGCATCACGGACTACGTGGAGCGCATCGGACACTATATGCCCTTTGAACTCGTGACGATCCCCGAACTCAAGAACACCAAGAGTCTGTCGGAAGAACAGCAGAAGACTGCCGAAGGCGAACTGATCCTGAAACAGATCCAGCCATCGGATACCGTCGTGCTGTTGGATGAACATGGACGGGAATGGCGCAGTATCGAGTTTGCCCGTTGGCTGGAACAGAAACGCAACACTGCCCGCAGACTGATCTTCGTCATCGGAGGTCCCTACGGCTTCTCCCCTGCCGTCTATGCCCGTGCCAACGAACAACTGTCGCTCTCGAAGATGACGTTCTCCCACCAGATGATCAGACTGGTGTTTACCGAACAGGTGTATCGGGCCTGTACCATCATCAAGGGCGAGCCCTATCACCACGAATAAGAACCACTGGCGTATGAAACAACTCATCCTTAGCGTAGCCGCACTGCTGCTGACCACCTATGCACCAGCAGAGAACAGGACCTACAGGCCTGAGGTGAAATCGCTGCAGGCCGTCGTGAACCAAGACTGGCTCTCGCCTGCCGTGATGCGACTCAAGGGGGATGACGTGCTGTATATCGGCTTCGACGAACTGTCACACGACTATCATCGCTACGTGTATCGTCTGGAACGCTGTGAAGCAGACTGGACCACCTCGGAGGAACTCTTTGAGAGTGACTGGCTGCAGGGATTCAACCACAATGTGATCGAACAGTATGAGCGCAGCATCAACACCACCGTTCCCTATACCCACTACGATTTGCAGATTCCCAACGACAGATGTCGGCTAATCATGAGCGGCAACTACCGCCTGCACATCATGGAGGACGGCACGGATGAGGATATCGCCACGGTGGAGTTTATGGTGACGGAACAGACGATGGGACTCTCGATCGCTGTCACCACGAATACCGACATCGACACCAATGAGTGTCACCAGCAGGTGAGTTTCAACCTGAACTACAACAACCAACTGGTGACTAGTCCTGAGGATCAGATCCAGACGGTGGTGATGCAGAATGCACGGGAGGACAACTGGCGCAGGAACGTACGACCCAGTTATATCAGTCAGAACGGACTCCAGTGGCAGCACCAGCGACGACTGATCTTCGACGGCGGCAACGAATACCGGAAGTTCGAGATCCTCGATCCCAGACACCCTACACTCGGCATCGAACACGTAAACTGGGACGGCACGAACTATCAGGCACAGCCTTATATCGGAGAACCCCGCCTGAACTACCTCTACGACGAGGATGCCGACGGTGCGTTCTATATCCGCAACAGCGATAACATCGAGAACGACTTCACCAGCGACTACGTCTGGGTGAACTATCGGCTGAAGGCGCCACAACTCCCCTCTGGACGCATCGTCATCGAGGGCCGATGGACCACAGAAACGCCTTCGACCTATCTGATGGACTATGACGCTACACAAGGACTCTACACAGCCAATATCCTACAGAAACTGGGCTACTACTCCTATCAGTATCTCTGGCTGAAGGAGGACGGCACCAGAGAGCCCCTTCCCTCGGAAGGCAACTTCTACGAGACGGAGAACCGTTACCAGGTGCTGGTATATTATAAAGGTACGGGGGAACGCACATGGCGCCTGACCGCCTACGGTCAGATCATCATGCACTAAGGCTTCTGCTTTTTCTTCTTGTAATCCTTCACGACCGACTTCACCTTATGACGCTGACGGTATTCCTCTGGCGTCTTATG
>JAFRMM010000058.1 GCA_017430675.1 Prevotella sp. | reverse complement strand
CCACAGGAGCGGCATGAGTACCAGGAGAGCATCAAGGACTACTGGGACTACTACAGCACCATGACGACTTCCTACAACAAGGGTAAGGCTAAGGGGCTGGCCGAGGGACAAGCCAAAGGCCGTGCAGAGGGGCGCGCAGAAGGCCGCGCAGAAGGCCGCGCAGAAGGACTTGCAGAAGGCAAGGATGAGGCCAACCGCGAAAATGCCCGCAGGATGAAAGCGCTCGGCATGTCTGCCGATACCATCTCCCAAGTGACAGGCCTGACACAAGAAGAAATCGACAGTTTGTGAATAGGATTCAACAACGCTGTTTAATAAAATAATTCCTGAAATGCTTGGACGTTTCGGGAATTTTTCTTACCTTTGCGGCATCGCTTGTTAGCCCTTGGGGTAAGCGGGCGGTCTTATATATGAGAAAGACATTTTCGCGCTCGAACTGCAAGTTCGCTTGCTAGAGCAAGAGCGTCTGTCCTGGCGGTCACGAACTTCGCAACTTCCTATCGCATTCAGACAGATGACAACGAGGCGTCTGCGTGGAGCGTTTCTATATACCTCATTTAGATATAGTTCGTTCTGGCGTGGGCTAACTGCGTTGTCTATCCTGATGTGGAGGGCAATGCGAAGGCCTGTGACAAGGGGTAGGCAGAGAAACAGACACCTACGCCTTTTTTGTATCATAAGCATAACCTAAGACAAATGATAAACGGCCGAATCAGGGGTGTTTGTTTGGTATGAAACTAAACCTGTTAATATGAAAAAGAATCTACTATTAGTATTAATTGGTCTGCTGATTCCCCTGTGCGGTTGGGCAGACAAACAAGGCTACGCCGTCTTCGACAGCGAAACGGGTACCCTCACCTTTAAGTATGGTGAAAAGCCAGAAGGGGGAGAATGTATTTGATACGGATGAAACCGGTTTTTCTGCACCATGGGATTGTAGTCAAATCAAGAAAGTAGTTTTTGATTCGTCTTTTGCTGATGCACGTCCAAAGTCAACTGCACGTTGGTTTTATGAAGCAGAATCATTGACTGAAATAGTAGATATGAAGTATCTTAACACTAGCAATGTAACATACATGAGTAACATGTTCTTTGGTTGCAGTGGCTTGATCAGTCTTGACGTAAGCAACTTTGACACCAGCAATGTGACGGGCATGAGTTTTTTGTTCTCCTATTGCAGTGGGTTGACTACTATATATGTTGGTGACAAATGGAATATAGCGAATGTTACTGACGGAGAATCTGTATTCTCTGGCTGTACCAGCCTCGTTGGCGGTAAGGGTACAGCATATGACACATCTCATATCGACTACACATACGCCCGAATTGACGGCGGCGCTGATGCTCCCGGGTATTTCACTGTAAAGAGTGGCGTAGCCGAGACCTGCGACATCACTATCGGCAAGAACGGCAAGACCACGTTCTGCGGTAGCAAGGGACTGGACTTCAGTTTCTCCAACGAGGTGAAGGCCTTCACGGCCACGGGCTACGATGCCAGCACGAAGACCATCTGGCTCACCCGCGTCAGGAAGGTGCAGAAGGGCGAGGGCCTGCTCTTGAAAGGCACGGGCGGTGAGACCTACACCATCCCGTCGTCAGGCGTCCAGGACGCCTATGAGAACATGATCGTGGGTAACATCGGAGATGAGATCACCATCAACGGGACATCCGAGGACGGCACCCTGACGAACTACTACCTGAAGGGCGGCACGTACATGAGCGTGAGCGGCTCGGCCAACATCGGCACCAACAAGAGTTACCTGCAACTGCCCACCTCGATGCTGGCGGGCGCCACAGGCGCCCGCAGCGAGGAAGCCTCGTCTTCCTCGGATGTCCTAGGTAATCTAGGCATGCCTAGCACCTGCCATCTGGCTGAACTCGAGACGGAGTCCATGCCGATCGTCTTCGCCGAAACCACGGGCATCAAGGACAATAACCGTGAAACAATAACTAATAACCGTGACGGCCAATGGTTCACCCTCGGCGGCCAGCGCATCGATAAGCCCACGAGGAAGGGCCTCTATATCCACAATGGCCGTAAGGTCGTGATTCGATAGTAACAAAATTATATGATCATAAAGAAAAGCCACAGATTTTTTGTAGTCTGTGGCTTTTTTTGTACCTTTGCCGACAAATTATTATTAATAAGATACGCATGATACAGTCAATGACGGGCTACGGCAAGGCGGTTGTGGCCTATAAGGAGAAAAAGATTCACGTAGAGATCAAGTCGCTTAACTCGAAGCAACTGGATCTGAACACCCGTATCGCACCCCTCTATCGCGAGAAGGAGATGGAGATGCGCCAGATGGTGGCCGAGGCCCTCATCCGAGGTAAGGTCGATATGAGTGTGTGGATAGAGAAGGACACCATCGTGGATGCCACCCCTGTCAATGCGGCACTGGTGGAGAACTACTACCAGCAGATCAGGGAGATCTCGGAGAAGACGGGCATTCCTGTGCCCGAGGACTGGTTCTACACCCTGCTCAGGATGCCCGACGTGCTGACGAAGACGGAGGTGGAGGAACTGGAGGAGGCAGAGTGGGAGGCTGTCAGGGATGCCGTCAGGGATGCCCTGAAGAATCTGGTGGATTTCCGCATTCAGGAGGGTGCCGCCCTGCAGAGGAAGTTTGAGGAGAAGGTCGATAATATTGAACAACTGCTCTCGGAGATCGTACCTTACGAACAAGGTCGCGTGGAGAAGATCAAAGCGCGTATCATCGACGGTCTGCAGCAGATTCCCGGTGTGGAGTACGACAAGAACCGTCTGGAGCAGGAACTGATCTACTACATTGAGAAACTTGATATCAGCGAGGAGAAGCAGCGCCTGACGAACCATCTGAAGTATTTCCGTGACACGATGGCCGAGTCAGCGGGACAGGGCAAGAAACTCGGATTCATCGCCCAGGAGATGGGCCGTGAGATCAACACCACGGGTTCGAAGAGCAATCAGGCGGAGATGCAGAACATCGTCGTCAAGATGAAGGATGAGTTGGAGCAGATTAAGGAACAAGTACTTAATGCATTGTAAGATATGAGCAGAGGCAAACTGATTATTTTCTCGGCACCGTCGGGGACGGGCAAGAGCACGATCATCTCATGGCTGATGAAGGAGCACAGGGAACTGAACCTGGCGTTCTCGATCTCCTGTACCTCACGTGCTCCCCGTGGCACGGAGCAGAACGGCGTGGAGTATTTCTTCCTGACTCCCGAGGAGTTCCGTCAGCGTATCGACAACGATGAGTTCCTGGAGTATGAGGAGGTGTATGAGAACCGCTTCTACGGTACGTTGAAGTCTCAGGTGGAACGGCAGTTGGAGGCAGGGCAGAACGTGGTGTTCGATGTCGATGTGAAGGGTGGCGTGAACATCAAGAACTACTATGGCGACAAGGCGCTGAGCCTCTTCATCCAGCCCCCGTCGATCCGGGAGTTGCGCCGTCGATTAGAGAGCAGGGGCACGGATGCCCCTGATGTCATCGACCAGCGTATCGCCCGTGCGGAGTTTGAACTGACCTTTGCGGAGAAATTCGACCGTGTGGTTATCAACGACATTCTGGAATATGCTGAGGCCGACGCCCTGGAGATCATACAGACATTCTTGAATGATTAAGACGGGCATCTTCGGCGGGTCGTTCAACCCCATCCATAACGGACATATCTCGCTGGCCCGACAACTGAAGGAGAAGGCGGGACTCGACGAGGTGTGGCTGATGGTGTCGCCGCAGAATCCCTTGAAGCATGCTGATGACCTGCTGAGTGATGAGGCTCGTTTGGAGATGGCGCGCAGGGCGCTGAAGAACGAGGATGGCATCATCGCCAGCGACTACGAGATGCACCTGCCGAAACCCTCCTATACTTGGAACACCCTGCAAGCCCTGTCACACGACTATCCTGACCGTGAGTTCGTGCTGATGATCGGCGGCGACAACTGGGATCTTTTCGACCGTTGGTATCGTGCCGAGGAAATCAAGAAGAATTATGAGATAGTGGTTTATACCAGGACGCCTGGCGATCCTGGGTTTATCGACATCTCCAGCACGGAGATCCGCCAGCGGATCCGTGAAGGGAAAAGCATCCGAAAGATGGTGCCGAGAGTAGTAGAGGCGGTAATCAAGAAGAATGGCTATTATGCTTAGGCGACTGAACATATTCAAGTGGATAGGCTGGCTGTTCGCTCCGATAGAGAAGAACAGTGCCTTCTTCGTGTTTATGTTCGTCTTGGGCTATCTGTGTACGCAGGTGGAGATTCCCCTGCATGTGAACAATGCCGAGCCTTACGACCTGTCGGCCACAGAACTCTTCTTCGACCTCTATCTCGTCTGTGTGCTGCTGGCGCTCATTCCCAGAAAGGTGCGCTTCTGGGTAAGAATCCCCTTATACATGATTCTCTATGGTACGGCCATCGTCGATATGTACTGTTACGTGCGCTTCGAATCGACGCTGACGCCGACGATGCTCATGCTCGTGGGTGAGACGAACACGCAGGAGGCTGGCGAGTTCCTGTCTGGCTATCTCAACTGGGATGTCCTGCTGTCACCCGTGGGCTATGTCCTGCCGGTGCTTTTGGCACATATCCTCTGGACGGTTGTCCGTCGGGTCGTCAGACAACAGCGGGTACGGATGAACCTACCCACCCTGAATCCTAAACTGACGGTCATCTTGGTGACGGCATGCAGGTGCATCTTCGGCCTTGTCGTCGCCTGGCTGATGATATATGCCTGGGGGGAGTGTCAGACGAATAAAGAGGCCATCCACAAACTGATGACGAAGGACACCATTGGTGAGGTGGAGCACCAGTTGAACCAGAAGCCGAGACCGGAACTCTATCTGCCCATCTACCGTCTGATATTCAGCCTCTATGCCAATCATCTCGCCTCACACCAACTGGAAAAAATGGTTATCGTGAAGAACGAGGTGCAGGTGGATAGTTGTACCTTCCGCGTACCGAACATCGTGCTGGTCATCGGTGAGAGTTACAACAAGCACCACTCCCAACTCTATGGCTATGACATGCCGACAACGCCACGTCAGTTGGCCTTGGCGGAGGAGGGCAGTCTGGTGCCCTTCACGGATGTGGTGGCTCCGTGGAACCTGACGAGTTATGTGTTTAAGAACGTGCTGTCGCTCCATACTGTTGGAGACTCGGGAACATGGAGCGACTATCCGCTCTTCCCCGAGGTGTTCCGCAGGGCGGGCTATCACGTGACGTTCATCACCAACCAGTTCCTGCCCGAAGCCAAAGAGGCCGTCTATGACTTCAGTGGCGGTTTCTTCCTGAACAATCCCGAATTGAGCAAGGCGCAGTTCGATACCCGCAATGAGCGCCTCCATGAGTTCGATGAGGGTGTGCTCAAGGAGTACGACCAACTGAGGAAGGAGGATAGCGAGCATAACCTGGTTATCCTCCACCTGATGGGACAGCATGTGATGTACAAGTCGCGCTACCCGCAGAAGACCCGCAAACATCTGTTGGCTCCGATGTACGACCGTCCCGATCTGACGCCCAAGCAGAAACTGATTGTGGCCGACTATGACAACTCCGTGCTTTATAACGACTCCATCGTGGCGGCCGTCACCCAGAAGTTCACCGACAAGGATGCAGTGGTGATCTATATGCCTGACCACGGTGAGGAGATCTACAATGGCAAACCCTATATGTACGGACGGATGCACTCGGCGAACATTGACTACCGTCTGGCGCGCGAGGAGTTCGAGATTCCATTCTGGATCTGGGGGTCGCCAGTATATAGGGAGAACCATCCCTACGGCTGGAAGGCGATACAGGCCGCCAAGGACCGTCCGATGATGACCGACTGTCTGGCCCATCTGCTGCTCTATCTCGGTGGCATCTATACGAGGGATTATCATGAGGAGTATAATGTTATCAGTCCTGACTACGATCAGGAGCGTCCCCGTATCCTGAAGGGAACGACGGACTATAATCAATTGATAATTGATAATTGATAATTGAGATTTGAGAATTGAGAATTGAGAATTGAGAATTGAAGATGGCGAATAAAGAATGGTTGACACGGGAGGAGTGTACGGCGATGAAGGGCATAGCCATCCTCGCTATCATGCTCCACAACTACTGCCACTGGCTGAAGGACATCATCCGGGAGAACGAATACACGTGGTTGCAGTGGAAGTGCGACAGGCTCTGGACCGTCATCCAGCAGCCGGACGAGTTCCTGCCCATGCACCTGCTCTCCTTCTTCGGACATTATGGCGTACCCGTGTTCCTCTTCCTCAGTGGCTTCGGTCTGGTGATGAAGTACGAGCGCGGTACTCTGCCCGAGGTGGGCATCTGGCGCTTCGTCCGTTATAACTACCTGAAACTGTTCCGTATTATGATCGTGGGTTTTGTGCTCTTCACGATGCTCGATGCCGTTACGCCTGGGATGCATCGCTATCAGTGCTCTGAGGTCCTGGCCATGTTGGGTATGTATGCCAATTTCCTCGAGCATCCGTCACAGGTGATATGGCCCGGACCCTATTGGTATTTCGGTGTCACCTTGCAACTCTATATCCTCTACCGGCTGGTGTTCTACCGCTGGCGTCACTGGGGTATCGTCGTGGCCTTGATTATCGGCTGTTGGCTGTGGCAGATGTACTGTTACGACGATATGGAGATGCTGGAGCGTCTGCGCTATAACCTGGTGGGCGGCATGCTGCCCTTTGGCATGGGCGTACTCATCGCCCGCTTCGAACCGCTGATCATGAAGCATGTCAAGGTCACTTCCGGCCTGCCACTGATGTTGGCTTATCTCCTTGTACTGGTCGTGATGATTGGCGGTATTTTCATGTTCAGTGTCCTGAGTTTTGACAAGTGGTTGTGGGTGCCAGCCCTGATAGTTATCGGGACGATAGCCCTGGTGAAACTGATACCGAACACCATCATGCCTTATATCCTGTGGCTGGGCGGTATCTCTGCCGCCATCTTCGTGACGCATCCTTTGGTGCGTAAGATCTTCGTGCGTCCGTATCTTCAGGATGAGATGTACGCAGGATTGCTGCTCTATGTTGTGGCGACGCTCGTCGTGTCGTGGCTTGTGAAGAAGATCATAGACCAGATACCCAGTCCTAGACTATGAGGAAGATTTATGCCTTTGACTTCGACGGGACGCTGACGACGCGTGACACGCTTCTGGCCTTTATCCGTTACGCCAAGGGCATGCGGGCCTTCGTGTGGGGGTTCCTGCGCCATGCCCATCTGCTGGTACTGATGAAGTTGGGCTTTTATCCGAACTGGAAAGTGAAGCAGCGGGTGTTCTCTTACTATTTCAAGGGGATGCCGCTCGACGTCTTTGACACCCTGTGCCGTCAGTTTGCGGCTGACAACCGTTCCCTGCTGAGGCCCGAGGGTATCAGGACCGTACAACAGGCTCAGGCCGACGGGGCGGAGGTGCTCATCGTCAGTGCGAGCATCGACAACTGGGTACAGCCCTTCTTCCCTGGAGTGACCATCGTCGGCACGCGAGTAGAGGAGAGGAACGGCAGGTTGACAGGCCGTTTCCAGACGCCTAACTGCTATGGGCAGGAAAAGGTGAACCGTATCCTGGCCCTGTATCCTGATCGTCATGAGTATCATCTGACAGCCTTTGGCGATAGCGGCGGCGACAAGGAGTTGCTGGCCTTTGCCGATGAGGCGCATTATAAACCGTTTCGCGTATGAACCCTTTCAAGATTTTCAAGATCAGGCCTGAGGAGCGTATTCAGGCTGTCGTGGCCCTCGTTGTCATCATCATCTTCAACGCCCTGTTTATCTACCGCATGCATGACCTGTTCATGCAGGAGGGTTTTGGCCCCTACTGGAAGGTGTTCGAGCGTGAGTTCCATCTGGCGGGCTACGACCCCTATACCTATCTGACCGTCAGCGACTGGGATGTCGTCTATAATGCGGTGCGCCATCCTTTGCTGGCCTTTATGATCTGGCCACTGTGGCTGCTCAATCAGGGACTGACGGCCCTCTTCGGCGTGAACTGCGTGCAGTATCTGGTGGCGATACCCCTGATCCTGAGTTCGCTCTACACGTATATCTTCTTATACAGGATCAATCGCGAGGTTCTCTCGCTGGGCTATTACGATGCAACCTTATTGTCGGCGTTCTATTACTCCTTTGCCTATATCATGCTGTCGGTGCTGGTGCCCGACCATTTCACCGTCTCCATGTTCCTGCTGATGCTGACGCTCTATATCTCTGGCAGGTTTCTGATGGAGGACAGGGTGTTCACCTGGTGGCAGTCTGCCCTGCTGTTTATCATCACAGGGGGTGTCACGATCAGCAATGGCGTCAAGGTCTTTCTCTCGGGTCTGTTGGTGAATGGCAGGGACTTCTTCCGTCCGAAGTACCTGCTCTTGGCAGTCATTCTTCCTGTCGTTCTGCTCTGGGGGACAGCGATGTGGCAGAACCAGGTCTTCGTGAAGCCCAGGGAACAGGCGAAACAGGAGGCAAAGGCCGAGAGGGAGCGGCTGGCGGCGGAGCGCGTCGCACAGATGACACCAGAGCAGCAGAAAGCCTATCAGGCCAGACAGGCAAAACGGGAGGAAGTGCTCAAGCGACAGGCCGCTAAGTCGGGCACGCCGATGAAGGACCACGGTTACTGGAAGTGGACGGACATGACGACCTCCCGTCTGCAGACGATTTATGAGAACCTTTTCGGCGAGACCATCCAGTTCCACCGCCAGCACTTCCTGGAGGACACCTTGGTGGGTCGTCCCGTCTTCGTGAAGTACGAATGGATCTGGAGTTATGTTGTCGAGGGCATCATCCTGCTCCTGACGGCTATCGGCCTCTGGTGTGGTCGCCGTAGCCGTTTCCTGTGGCTGGCGATGTCATTCTTCGGCTTCGACATGGTGATCCACCTGATGCTGGGCTTCGGCATCAACGAGATCTTCATCATGGCACCCCACTGGCTGTTTGTCGTACCCCTGGCCATCGGCTACGCTTTCCGGAATGCAAAAAACAATCAGCACAAGGCTCTCCAACTGGCAGTCCTTGCGCTGACTTTCTATCTCTTGGTTTATAACGGTTGGCTCCTCTTCGATTTCCTCCGCTCTCCCATCAACGCCGTCTTGTAACTCACTGGGGACGGTGAATTATTTTATTCGGCTTCGAGGAGAAGGACGCGACTCGACCAGTCGTTCTTCTTCGACCACTCGGTCTCGTTGCGGTAGGGCACCTCGAGACCGTGGTTCATCAGGTAGGCACCAGAGAACGACTTGCCCTCGATGTCGAGCGGCTTCAGGTCGATGCGGTTCAGTTCGTGTACCTTATAATATTTATTGGCATCGAGACCGGCCATTTTTACACGGGGCAGGTGCTCGTTTTGGAACGACTCCGTCTTCCACCAGAAGAAGACGCTCTTCGTCTTGGCCTCATCGACATACATCAGCGAGGCAAGGCCTTTCTTGTCGTAAGGAGATACGAGACGGTAGAGATCGCCGAACTGCACCACGGGACGGATCTGCTTGTACTCCTGGATGGCATTGCGACAGAGGGCCTTCTCGTCGTCGGTCATGTTCTTGGGCTGGATCTCCATACCCAGGCGTCCACTCATAGCCACGTCGATGCGGTACTTCATGGCCGTGGTGCGGAAGACGGTGTGGTTAGGCGTGGCGGAGATATGCGAGGCCATGGCGATGGCGGGGAAGAAGTAGGAGGTGCCCCACTGCATGTAGATGCGCTGGAGGGCGTCGGTATTGTCGGAGACCCAGAACTCGTCAAAGTAGGGCAGCACACCCCAGTTGGCACGTCCGCCACCAGAGGCACAGGCCTGGATAGTGAGGTCGGGGTATTTGGCACGGATGCGCTGGCAGACCTTCTCGAAGCCACGGTGATACTCGATATAGAGGTGGCTCTGGTCGTTCATCGTCAGGTACTGCGAACCGTGGTTCAGGATGGGCATGTTAGCATCCCACTTGATATAGTCGATCTCAGGATACTTGGTCATCAGGTCATCGACGATGGAGAACACGAAGTCCTGCACCTTGGGGTTGGAGAGATCGAGCACCACCTGTGTGCCGCCGCGGCCTAAGACGGGCTCGCGCTTCGGGGCCTTGACGATCCAGTCGGGATGGGCCTCGTAGAGTTCGCTGACGGTGTTCGACATCTCGGGCTCGATCCAGATGCCGAACTTGATACCATGCTTTTTGGCATCGCGCAGCAGACCCTCGATGCCCTCGGGCAACTTGTTCTTATCCACCACCCAGTCACCGAGCGAGGAGTTATCGGTCTTGCGGGGATACTTGTCGCCAAACCAGCCATCATCCATCACGAAGAGTTCACCGCCCATCGAGGCGATGTCACCCATCATCTGGTCCATGCCCGCCTGGTTGATGTCGAAATAGACGCCCTCCCACGAGTTCAACAGGATCTTACGCTCCTTGTTGCCGTGGGCAAGCATGTACTTACGTCCCCATTTGTGGAAGTTGCGCGAGACACCAGAGAGACCGCACTTCGAGAAACTCAGCGCCACCTTCGGCGTGACGAAGTACTCGCCCTTCTTCAGGTGATACTCGGAGTTGTCGGGGTTGATGCCTGCGAAGAAATAGTGGAACTCGGTATCGTCGGTATCGATCTTCAGTTGGAAGTTGCCACTGTAGCAGAGGGCAGCGCCGATGACGTCGCCGCAGTTCTCACGGCCCTTGCCGTCAAGGGAGAACATCACCTCGGCATGGTCGGTATGGGAGTTGCGCGTACCGTCTTTATTCTTGATTACTTTCTCGCCGGGCAGGATGGGCTCCTCCACGAGTTGTGCCTCATTGGCCCAGGAGCCGTAGAAGTGGGAGAGCCACACGTCACCGCGACGGATGGGCAGACAGATAGAGGCAAACTGCGTCAGGGTGACGGCCTTGGCCTCACCGTTCTGGATCTCTGTCCAGGTCTCGATGATGTCCTCATCAACACGGGGCATGTAACAGAGGGCCACGGTGATGGGATAGACGGGGTCTTTCATGAGGATGCGGGTAATCATCCCCTCATGGGTGACGGAACCGGTTGCCAGCAGTTCTGTCGAGAGGTTACCGTCGGCATGTGTCATGGCGAGGGCAGCCTCGGCAGGGCAGTTCATGCCGTAGGCGGGGTAAGCGTCCATGCGTCCGGAGGCGGCAGACTCCTGCAGGTGCTGCAGGTCGGCATCGCTCAGACGGGCACCGTAATAGACGTACTGGGGTTGTTTGCCCTGATCCACGTTCAGAACCATCGTGGTGTTCTTGGTCTGGATCGTCACCTGCTCCGCCATAGCCGTCTGGGTCGTGGCCATGAGGAATGCAAAGAATAAGAACTTCTTCATAAAATTGTCTTTAGTTACATAATGATGTTGCAAAGATAATAAATAATTCATAATTAATAATCCATAATTCATATTTTTTTCTTATTTTTGCAGCCAAAGTGTAGGAAAGAGGTAAACAAATACTATATGAACTCACTGGATATCTGGCTGTTGGCTGTGGCGTTGGCGATGGACTGTTTCACCGTCTCCATTGTCAGCGGCGTGATCGTCCGTCATTGGCTATGGGGCATGGTTCTTCGTATGGCTCTTCTCTTCGGACTGTTCCAGGCCCTGATGCCGCTTGTCGGATGGCTGGCCACGAGTCGATTCAGTGAGCATCTGGAGGCCATCGACCACTGGATCGCCTTCGCCCTGTTGGCTTTTATCGGCGGTAAGATGATCAAGGAGTCGTTCGCGGAGGAGCAGGAGCCTTCCTTTAATCCCCGTCACCTGCGCACGCAACTGCTCCTGGCTGTCGCCACAAGCATCGATGCCCTGGCAGTCGGTATCTCCTTCGCCTGTACGGGGTATCACCAGTTGGCGCAACTGACGGTTCCTTTGTGGATCATAGGTCTCGTGTCTTTTCTCTTCACCATCTTCGGCTATGGGCTGGGCACCCGTTTTGGCAAGAGCATCGCCCACCGTCTGAAACCAGAACTTCTGGGCGGTATCATCCTGGTGGTCATCGGTGTGAAAATCCTGCTGACTCACCTCTTCGGGATAGGGTAATAGGTCATTTATCCCCTGATTAACAGGGTATTTTGGCAAAAAAAGAAAGAAAGATATACATCGTACGAAAAAAAATATTATCTTTGCAGATGTTTTGTAGCAAATAGAGTAGAAGATATGAACAACGTTTGGACCACCGTATATAGATTCGTTGACAGGTATTCCTTTCCGATCCTATTGACGTTGTTTGTCCTATGGATGTGTTACGGTATATTCCCCCTTAGGGCTTATGAGACCGATGGGCAGGAAATTATCCTTGGCTGTGACATCATGTACCGTGAGGGCTGGTCGTTCCCGCCCATCTATTCATACGAGTACCGGATGCAGCCGCTGATCACCATCCTGATTGTCTCCTTAAAGCATCTGATGCCCTTCTTTACCTGCGAGCAGATTTATTGTGGGATGACGGTTGTTGCGACTTTGGTATTTCTCTTTGGCAGTATCTCCTTCATCCAGCATGTTACCCATGTATCCAAGACGAGAATCCTGATTGCCACGATGCTCCTCCCGGAGAGTTATGCCATAGCGATGTACCCCAACTCGGCCATTCCGGCGGTAGCCTGTTTCATCTGGGCCCTGATCATGATCAGCAGGGAGCGTTACTGGCTGTTGGTGCTGCTGTTGATTGTCGCCGTCCTCTTACGGCTCGATATTGTCATTGTCTTCCCGACAATCCTGCCGATGCTCGTCTATGAGGGGAAACCATGGAAGCGGGCTTTGGGCATGTCGGTGGTCATGGGTGTGGTCATCGTGGTGTTGGGACTCTTCTTCTTCTGGATGATGGGCGCAGAGGCGTTGCGCACCTATGGCGCCTACCAGAAGTGGAACTTTATCATCACCTCCACGGAGCGCATCCTTTCCATCACGGGCTTCTATTCGCTGGCTTATTTTATCCTGATGCCGCTGGGACTGTTTGTTATGTGGACGAAGAAGCACTATAAGGAACTGTTCCTGGTGCTGGTGCCCATCATCTTGTTGCATAGTGTCTATGTCCTGTTTGGTAACGCCTCGAAGCATTTCCTCTACAATGCGCCCTTCGTGATTATTGCCGGTGTCTATGCATTGGCATGGTTGCAGGACAAACTGCGTCACCGTCCTGTCCTGCAGTGGGCCGTCGGGATAGGTCTTGTGCTCTTTATGACCGTTTCCGTGCGAAAGAGCAACCTGAGTCTGCCGTGGTTTAATGTCAACCCCCTGAGTAAGGTAGGCATCGTGAAGCCGCTCTATGAGACGGAGCGCGGGAATACAGCCTATTCTGTCGGCATTGGGGCAGGCTTCCAGTTGGTGACCAATGATGAGAATATGCTGCTGACAGGTCATGTGTTCTATCCTTGGTATATCCATACCATCAAGGAACTGATAGGCGACTGGCGCAGACAGCAGAAAGCCGTGCTCGACTCCGTTCCCACGTCGAATGTCCTGACCTTGGAGTGGGGCGTCTCCGCTCCTGTCTCCTATGATTTCATGACAGAGCAATACCATTACCATCGGTTGGAGAAGATGCCAGAGACCTACTGCTATACGCTGTCCAATCCCCAGCACGACCTGCATTTCTGGCGTATTGTCATGCCCAAGGCATTAACCGACAGTCAGGAACTCGTGTCTTATCTTGACAGTGTATCTTCGCACTTCCTTCCGGGCGACACCTATCTCCTGTCGGCGTCAAATCACTATGGTGCCTCGTATTTCATGGACGAACTGGTTCCCACGGGAAGGCTTGAGAAGAAGGCCGAGAAACTTTATAAGGTAAAAAAATAGAGAAGAATCATCATATGAGTATAGTCAATACCCCTCCCAAACTGGTCATCGTTGTTCCTTGCTACAATGAGGAAGCCGTGCTGACAGAGACGAATGCGCGACTGGTTGGCCTGTTGAAAGAACTGATGGCACAGTCGAAGATCGCAGCCGAGAGTTTTGTGGCGTATGTGGATGACGGCTCCAAGGATTCTACATGGCAACTCATCATCAGACTCCAGCAGGAGGGCGGACATGTGCGAGGTCTGAAACTGGCGCATAACGCCGGTCATCAGAATGCATTGATGGCGGGCATGGAAACCTTCAAGGACCAGGCCGATGCGATGGTCACCATCGATGCCGACCTGCAAGACGATGTCAACGCCATCGTAGCCATGGTAGATGCCTATCTGGAAGGAACGGACATTGTCTATGGTGTACGGAAGGAGCGTACCACCGATACGTTCTTCAAGCGAACGACAGCGCAATTCTTCTACCGTCTGATGACCGTCCTGGGCACCGATACGGTCTATAACCATGCCGACTATCGCCTGTTAAGCCGACGTGCCGTTGAGGAACTTTGTCAGTATTCTGAGCGTAATCTGTTCCTCCGTGGTCTGGTGCCATTGTTGGGCTTCCCCGTGAAGAAGGTCTATTACGACCGTGCGGAGCGGTTTGCCGGCGAGAGTAAGTATCCTTTCAGGAAGATGCTGGCATTTGCCATCGACGGCATCACCTCGTTCAGCATCAAGCCCATTGCCGTCATCTTTATGAGCGGCATCGTCTGTCTGCTCATCGGATTTGCGATGCTGGGATGGGTGTTCTATTCCTATTTTGTGGGGAGAGTCGTAGCAGGTTGGACTTCCCTGATGGTGTCATTGTGGCTTATCGGAGGCATGATCATCATCTCATTGGGTGTTATCGGCAACTATGTCGGAAAGACCTATATTGAGGTGAAGCACAGACCACGTTATCATATAGAGGAAAAGATCTGAACAGTTTTTGATGATGGAAAGGGCGGATATTCAACTCAAGGACCTCAGCATCGGCTATCCCACCAAGCATGGTGTCAGAATAGTGGCCGAAGGGATCAATGGGACGATCCGTAGCGGGGAACTGACCTGTCTGTTGGGTGCTAACGGCGTGGGGAAATCGACATTGCTGCGCACGCTCTCTGCCTTCCAGCCTAAGACGGCGGGAGAGATCATCATCGAAGGACGCGAACTCTCTACCTATACGGATAAGGAGTTGAGCCGCAGGATCGGCGTGGTACTGACGGAGAAGCCCGATGTCAGGAACATGTCGGTACGTGAACTGGTCAGCCTTGGGCGCTCGCCCTATACGGGCTTCTGGGGCACCTATTCCAAGGACGACCTGCGCGTGGTGGATGAGGCTATCGCACTGGTGGGTATCGGGGCACTGAGTCGGCGGATGGTGCATACGCTCAGTGACGGTGAGCGGCAGAAGATGATGATTGCCAAGGCCCTGGCGCAGCAGACACCTGTGATCTATCTCGACGAGCCGACAGCCTTTCTGGACTATCCCAGTAAGGTGGAGGTGTTGCAACTGCTGCGTCGTATCAGTCGGGAGACAGACAAGATTATCTTCCTCTCCACCCATGATGTGGAACTGGCTTTGCAGTTGGCGGACACCATCTGGTTGATGAACCGCGGGGAAAAGATGACTATCGGATCGCCTCAACAACTGGCCCGGCAGGGTTCACTGGGCAGATTCATCGAGCGTGAGGGCATCGTCTTCGATCCCGAGACGCTGGTGATCAGGATTACGAGGAAGTGAAAAGGAGGATAAGATATGATATACGGACACGGTGACGACGCTTATCGCTACGGCGACAAGATCAAGATAGACTTCAGTTCCAATGTCTATAGTGGGGCTGACCTCTCTGCATTGAAGGAACACCTGATGGCGCATTTCGACGTGGTGAGTCATTACCCAGAACCCCAGCCGCAAGAACTGGAACAACTGTTGGCCGACCATCTGGGCGTACCAGAAAATACTGTGATGGTCACCAATGGTGCCAACGAGGCTATCTATCTGGTTGCGCAGATGTATAAAGGCTGGGCATCGGTTATACCGCAACCCACGTTCAACGAATATGAAGATGCCTGTAAGGCCTTCGGGCACCTGATCTCCTATAACTCTGCTGACGAATTAGAGGTGTTGCCACAGGACCGCCTCTATTGGATCTGTAATCCGAACAACCCGACGGGCAACGTACTGCTTAAGAGTCTGCTGAACCATATCATTCGTCAGCATCCCCGTTATCTGCATGTAGTCGATCAGTCGTATGCCGACTATACACTGAGTCCGACATTGGAGGCAAAGGAGATGACCGACTGTTTTAATGTGCTCCTGATCCATTCCCTGTCGAAGAAATACTGTATTCCTGGTCTGCGGCTGGGCTATGTGTTCAGTTCACCGATCATCATCGACCGTCTGCGGCAGATCCGTCAGCCCTGGACGGTGAATGCCATGGCGATAGAGGCGGGGAAGTATCTGGTGGAGAATGACCCGAAGATGATTCCCGATCTGGAGGCATATCTGGCAGAAGCGGTGCGTCTGTATCAGGAACTATCTGCCATCGAGGGATTGATGGTGATGGATACGGCTACGAACTTCATGCTGGTGAACATAGATGTTGGTGATACGACGGAACTGAAGAAATGGCTGATTGACAATTACGGCATCCTGATCCGTGATGCCTCCAACTTCCAGGGGCTCGACAACCACTGTTTCCGGGTGACAGCACGTACCAAAGAGGAAGACGACCTCTTGGTGGAGGCGATCAGACAATATAAGACGTGGAAGCAGGAAAATCCGTAGAACCATGGAAGTGAACATTGACCAGACCCGCTGGTATGACCGTATCTGGGCCGCTTTTATCTTTTTCACCCGTCTGCCTTTCTGGCGGTTGCACGAGCCACCCAAGGAATGTTTCGCGACGGTGGTGGAGCACTGGCCGCTGACAGGGTGGCTGACGGGCGCTATCATGGCGGCGACACTCTGGCTATGCGCGCAGGTGTTACCTTATTATATTGCTGTGCTGTTGGCCATCGTCATGCGACTGTTGGTGACGGGTGCCCTCCATGAGGACGGACTCGCCGACTTCTTCGACGGTTTCGGGGGCGGCGGCAACAACCGCCAGCGCATCCTCGATATTATGAAGGACTCGCATATCGGCACTTACGGGGTGATTGGTCTGATCCTCTATCTGCTCCTGCTCTTCTTCTGCCTGAGTTCGATGCCACCCAAGATGGCAGCATTGACAATACTGGCGGCTGACCCCTATGCTAAGATGCTTACCAGCCAGTTGGTGACGATGATGCCCTATGCCCGTCGGGAAGAGGAGGCCAAAGCGAAGGTGGTCTATCGAAAAATCTCTGTTGTCGGTGGTATCAGCCTTGCCGTACAAGGTTTGTTACCACTGGTGGCGTTTATCTTCTATACAGGTGTGGCGTGGCAGACACTGATTTTCATCCCCGCCCTCGTGATGTACTTCCTCTATCTGCTTATCTGGCGGAAGATACATGGCTATACGGGCGATTGCTGCGGAGCCGTCTGCCTGCTCGTCGAACTCTCCGTCTTTCTCACACTGATAGCAAGTTCAACCCTTATGGCGCAGATATGAACAGTGCTATAGCCCTGGTTGTCGGATGGCTGCTCGACCTTGTCTTTGGCGACCCTGCAAGGTTGCCACATCCGATTGTATGGTTCGGGCGGATGATCGCCTTTGGGGAGCATCACCTAAACCACGGGACGTATCGCAAACTGAAGGGAGCCCTGCTGGCCGTCGGCCTGATACTGTCGGTCTTTGTCCTGACATGGTTCCTCCGCTCTCAACTCTCAACTCTCAACTATTGCTCCCGTTCGATGCCATTATCATCTTCTATTGTCTGGCAGGCACGACCCTGATCCGCGAAGTGCGCGAGGTATTCCTGGCGCTCGACCGTTCACTCGACGAAGGCAGGAGGCAGGTGGCGAGGATCGTGGGCCGCGACACGTCGGAACTCTCTGCCCTGGAGGTGCGGAAGGCGGCCTTGGAGACGCTGGCGGAGAATCTGAGCGACGGGGTCATCGCCCCACTCTTCTGGCTGGCACTGTTAGGTACCCCGGGGATGCTGACCTATAAGATGGTGAACACGCTCGACTCGATGATCGGCTATCATACGGAACGATATAAAGACTTTGGCTGTTGGGCCGCCCGTATCGACGACGTGGCCAACTATCTCCCCGCCCGTCTGACGGCTCTGTTGATGGTGCTCTCTTCTGGCAGACTGAGCCTCTTGCGCTTCGTAAAGAAGTACGGCCGCTGCCATGCCAGTCCCAACAGTGGTTATCCCGAGGCCGCCCTGGCGGGTATCCTCGACTGCCGGTTCGGTGGTCCCCACTACTATTTCGGAAAACGCTTCGACAAACCCTATATCGGTGAGAACGACCGTGAACTCTCGACGGCCGACATGAAGACAGCCGTCCGCATCAATCGTACGGCTGAGGTATTGATGGTCCTTCTAGTGGCAGTTTCCATGTTCTTTTCGTAAAACTCAACCAGAAGATTAGAGCCTACTAAATATATCAAAACTGATACTTGTCTTACAAATTTCTCTAACAATCTTATCTGATTCCAATTTTTATTCGTATCTTTGCAACTGCATTTAGCCGCAAGGCGAAGGTGCAAGACATCGTGGGTATATTGAATATTCGTATTCAATTCTGATGGTTCTACAACCAAAAATGTCCGACCAACATTGTAGTGAACCGAGGAATGTGAGTACGTCTATGCTTCATAGGCGTGCCACTTCCTTTCATTTCACTACAAGGGTTTAAATCTTTGGTCGGACGCAAATTCCTGGTTGTAGAGGTGATATGAGAAGTTGGTACGCTTTCTTTGTGCCCCAATGTCAACTTATTGCGAACATAGATTTAGATTTTTAAAGCGTCCGACCAACTATGCCGAAGAATCTATCCAAGGGCAACTATGCCCAAGAGCCATCCGTGTATGGCATCAACGAAATCCTGGCGGAAATCCGCCAGAAGTCACTCACAGAGAAAGAAAAGGGTACAGACTTTGAACGTCTGATGAAACTCTGGTTCCTGACAGACCCTCGCTATTCCAATCTCCAAAACGTTTGGCTGTGGGAGGAATTCCCAGCCCGTAAGGACTTCGGTGGCAAGGACTTGGGAATCGACCTCGTTGCCCGTACTGAGACAGGCGACTATTGGGCCATTCAATGCAAGTGCTATGCTGAGGATGCCCATATAGATAAAGGTGCGGTAGATAGTTTTCTGGCCAATGCCAGCAGAACATTCCTCGATCCTGAGACCTTCCAATCACGCGAGTTCTCAAACCTTCTCTGGGTGCAGACCACCCGTAAGCGTTGGGGTGCCAATGCGGAAGCCGCCATTCAAGGACTGAACAAACCCTTCAACCGCATATCCCTCTACGATCTCGAAATCTCAGCCGTTGACTGGGAGAAACTGCGTGAAGGTCTATATGGCGAGGATGCCAAACTGCCTGGTAAGCAGCCTCGCCCACATCAGTTAGTAGCGATGTCGAAAGCCTACGAATATTTTGTAGAGCAAGGCCATGAAAGAGGTAAACTGATTATGGCTTGCGGAACGGGTAAAACCTATACCAGCCTGAAGATCATGGAGCAGATGACGGACAAGAATGCCTTTGTGCTTTTCCTCGTACCGAGTATCGCGCTTTTAGGCCAGACACTTAATGCCTGGATGGCTGACAAGCAGGACGAGATGCGTGCCGTCTGCGTTTGTTCGGATGCAAAAGCCTCACGCAAAATGATGGATGCCGTCGATGAGGATGCCAGCGTGATCGACTTGGCTGTGCCTGCCACCACCAATACGCAGTCCATTCTTCGTCAACTCCGGCAATACGGCAAAGAAGACTGCCGCACCATTATCTTCTCAACCTATCAGAGTATCGACGTAGTAAAAGAGGCTATCGACCTTTATGGTCGGGAGGTTGACTTGATTATCTGCGACGAGGCTCATCGCACGACTGGCGTTATTCTGAAAGACAAGGCCGAGAGCAATTTTACGAAGATTCACAGCAATGATTTCATTCGTGCCAAACGTCGCCTTTATATGACAGCTACCCCACGCTTGTATAGTGCCAACGTGAAGGTGAAAGCGAAGGAAAACGAGAATGTCGATATTCTCTGTTCGATGGATTCAAAAGAACTCTATGGTGAAGAAATCCATCGCCTCAGCTTCAACGATGCTGTCAGCCAAGGGCTGTTAGCAGATTACAAGGTCTTGGTACTGACTGTTAGCGAAGAGGATATACCTCAAGAGATTCGCAATCATATCAAGGACGACTATAACTTCGCACCCGAGAAGGACAAGCTGCATGAACTCCACTTCGATGATGCCACGAAGATTATTGGCTGTATCAACGGACTGTCAAAGCGCATCAAGGGCGATAACGGCATTACCAAAGAGCAAGACCCTGTGATGATGAAGCGTGCCGTGGCTTTCTGTCAGACCATCAACCCCACCAAGAGCAATCCCAACTATTCATCCACCCAGTTGGCCAAATATTTTGGAACTATCTGCGACGAGTATAAGGACACGATGCTCGATGATGAAAAGAAAGAGGTGGTGAACGTAAAGGCCAAGCATATCGACGGCTCGATGGATGCCAACACGCGAAATGAACTGATAGCCTGGCTGAAGCAGGATGCCGATGACCCGCAGGAGTGCCGAGTGCTCTGCAATGTGCGTTGTCTCTCCGAGGGTGTCGATGTGCCTGCACTCGATGCAGTATTGTTCCTTTCTCCAAGAAACAGCGAGGTTGAAGTAGTGCAGAGCGTGGGGCGTGTGATGCGAACATTCGGCAAGGGAACGGACAAGGAGAAGAAATACGGCTACATCATCATTCCTGTGATTGTTCCCAACGATGTGAAGCCTGAGGATGCACTCAACGATAATGAACGGTTCAAGGTGGTTTGGACGATTTTGAATGCCCTTCGTTCTCATGATGAGAACTTTAATGCCCACGTCAATCAAATCAATCTGAACAAGAAGCGACCTGCCAAGATAACAATTGGACGAGTACCCCGCAACACCTACGGATTAGGTACGATGGCAGCAGAAGACGGACCTCAGCACATGGATAATGACGAGGTGGCTCGTCAGTTGGAACTCCGCTTTGGCACATTGCAGGATGGTATCTATGCCCGACTGGTTGAGAAAGTGGGCGACAAGATGTATTGGGAGAACTGGGCTAAGTCGGTTGGCGAGATAGCCCAGAAGTTTATCGAGCGCATCGCCCTGTTGATTAAGGAAAACGATAATGCCCGCAACTATTTCAAGGAGTTTATCAACGGTCTGCATAAGAACATCAACGACAGTATCGATGAAGGACAAGCTATCGAGATGCTGGCTCAGCACATGATCACCCGTCCTGTGTTCGATTCGCTGTTTAAGGAATACGAGTTTGTGAACAACAATGCCGTAAGCCGCTCGATGCAGGATATGCTCGAAGTGCTTGAAAGTGAAGGTATGGAGATGGATACGGCTGTACTCGACAAGTTCTACACCTCAGTCAAGAACAACATCAGCAACATCGACAACCTGGAGGCAAAGCAGACCATCATCAAGAATCTCTACGAGAAGTTCTTCAAGGGAGCCTTCCCGCTGACGGTGGAGAAACTGGGTATTGTCTATACGCCAGTAGAGTGCGTAGATTTCATCATCCATAGTGTGGAGGACATTCTGCAACAGGAGTTCCAAACCTCGCTGACCAACGAGAATGTGCATATCCTTGATCCGTTTGTAGGCACAGGAACTTTCATTACCCGTCTGCTGCAAAGCGGACTGATTAAGAAAGAGGACATGCTTCGCAAGTACAAGAACGAAATCCATTGTAACGAGATTGTGCTGCTGGCGTACTACATAGCCGATGTAAATATAGAAGCCGTTTATCACGACATCATGCACCCAGATAAATACGAAATGTATGATGGCATCTGCCTGACAGATACCTTCCAACTGAATGAGCATGGCGATAATGATATCTTCTCGCAGCTCTTCCCAGAGAACTCCGAGCGTTTGCAGAAGCAGAAGAAAGCACCAGTAAGGGTGATTATTGGCAATCCGCCATATTCGATTGGGCAGAAGAGTGCGAATGACAATGCGCAAAATCTTAATTATCCGCATCTTGAGGAACGTATTTCTGGAACATACATAAAAGCAACAACTGATAAGGGAAAAACTGTTCAAGCACTATATGATAGCTATATTAAAGCATTTAGGTGGGCAAGCGATCGTATTGCTCAAATCAAAGATGGAGGTATTGTAGCATTTATAAGTAATGGAGCTTGGCTGGATAGTAATTCTGGCGAGGGTTTCCGTAAATGTTTGCAAGATGAATTTACATCTATCTATGTGCTGAATCTAAGAGGTAATCAACGAACTTCTGGAGAACTATCCCGCAAAGAAGGTGGCAAAATATTTGGTTCGGGTTCACGTACCCCTATCACGATTACAATGCTCGTGAAGAATCCTACAAGACAAGGTAAAGCGACTATATATTATCACGATATTGGTGATTATTTGACTCGTGAACAAAAATTGGATATTATTAAGAAGTTCCGTTCAATAAAGAATATCGAATGGAAAGAAATACAGCCAAATGAAAAGAATGATTGGATAAATGTAAGAGATGGTCTTTTTGATAGCCTTCTGTTATTGGGAGAAAAAAAGAAAACAGCAAATAGTGTGTTTTCTATTTTTTCATCAGGTTATATTACACACAGGGATAGCTGGGTATATAATTTTAGTAAAGACAGATTATGGAATAACGTTTGTCAACTTATAGATAACTATAACAAAGATGTGGAGGGTTTAAAAAAAATTAGTCCCAACATAAAAATAGAAGAGTATTTAACTACAGATGAAACAAAGATTAAATGGAATAAGAGTCTGTTAGAAGATGCTCAAAAACTGATTACTCATTCTATAAGAAAAGAGGCTATGGATATTTCTATTTATAGACCATTCTGTAAACAATGCTTTTATAATGATTCTCCACTTTATTGGAGCCATTATATGATGCCCAAATTGTATCCAAAACATGACAGCTATAATATAATTATTTGTATGCCTGGTCCTGGTAACACGAAAGGATTTAATTGTATTATAAGCAATTGTGTAGTAGATTACTCTCTTATGAGCACAGGTTTATGTTTCCCCCTCTACTGGTACGAAGAAAACAAGAACAAGCAGCGTTCACTCTTTGACGAAGAATCGAACGACGACTATATCCGCAGGGATGGCATCACAGACTGGATATTAAAAGAGGTACGCACAAGATACGGCACGCGGAACATCACCAAGGAGATGATATTCTATTATGTCTATGGCCTGCTGCACTCAAAAGACTATCGCGAGCGCTTTGCCGCTGACTTGAAGAAGTCGCTGCCTCGCATCCCCATTGTGGAAAGTCTCGATGACTTCATGGACTTCTATAAGGCAGGCAAGGAACTGGCAGACTTGCATCTGAACTACGAGACGGTTGCACCTTATCCTGACGTGGTGGTTCATGGCGATCGCCAAGTGCCTCTGACCATAAAGCGTGACCCTGCGACTGGCGGCTATATCCAGGCACCTGCAAATGATGGCGCCTATGATTACTTCCGTGTAGTAGATAAGATGCGCTTTAAGTCGAAGCAGGACAAGAGCACCATCATCTATAATGGCAACATCACCATCGAGAACATCCCGCAGAAAGCCTATGAATACATCGTCAACGGCAAGTCTGCCATCGAATGGATTGTGGAGCGTTATTGCGTGAGTCAGGATAAGAAGTCGCTCATTAAGAACGATGCCAACGACTGGGCACGTGAGCACCACAAGCCCCGCTACATCCTCGACCTCCTGCTTTCTGTTATCAATGTATCTGTTCAGACTGTGGACATCGTGAACAATCTCCCCAAGTTGAAGTTTGATTAAATCACAAGAACTTTCGAGACCTGTCCCCGTAAGTTTACTGAGTCCTCAATTCTATGGTGCAAGAAGTAATATTTTTTGCGCCCTCAAGAATCCTAGTTAGGCAGTGAGGCAATTTCCTCGGCCGTAAGACCTGTGGCCTTTGCGATATCTGCAAGAGATAGGCTCGTCTTCTTTAGATTACGAGCAATCTCTATTGATCGTTCATCACGCCCCGCTGCACGACCTTCTTCCCTGCCTTTGTCAAAGGAGGTCTTCATGGTACTGTAGTAATCCCAGTAGTCCTTCTTGCTGGCCACGTACTCCTCTCGCTCAACAGGCGTGAAGCGTGCCACTTCTGCCTGCTCAAACAGGCGCATGAAGATACGCTCCTGGAGAGCCTTCGGACGCTCCAGCAGGCGGGAGAGGTTCGTCAGGGCGAACATCCACTTGTCAATCATCGTATCCAACTCTTCCTCCTTCTTCTTGAACTTGGGCATCTCCAGGTACACGAAGGTCAACTTGTCATAGAATACGTGGTTGTCCTCCACGTCCTTCAACTTGATCTCATGTATCATACTGTCAGCAGGATATTCACCATCGGGGAAGCAGAAGTTCAGCACTCCCACCGTATAGACGTCCTTCAGGTGATAGTCCCACTCACCCTTCTGTCCCTGCTCGCGGATGGGGAACGTGGAGTAATAGATGCTGCGGTCCTTGAAGTAGGCCTGTTCCGTCTTCTGCATCTCCACGATGATGCGGCTGTCGTCAGACAACTGGCAATACACGTCGAACACCGCCCTGCGGTCGGTGATGCCATCGCCAAGATGCTCATTGTTGAGATAGGTCAGGTCGGTGATTTCCAACTTGTCCTTGAACAGGGCGTTGAGGAAACTGATCAGCAAGTCCTTGTTCAGTTCAGTGCCGAACAACTTCTTGAACCCAAAGTCTGTGTACGGGTTGATGTAACGCTCGCTGATTTCCACTTCCATCGCCTTTTCTCCTTTCACTTTTTCTTCCTCATGTTTCATAATCATTAAATTTAGAGGGTTAAACAATATTGTAGCGGACGGGCCCTCAATGGCCTATCCGCCTGCAAAGATACGACAAGTTTTCCATTCCGCCAAATAATTGAGGAGGAAAAATATATCACCAACCGTAGTAACTTTTTTATAATGCCTCGTCGAAAGGTGAGGCGGTGACGCACTTCAGGTTCTTTTCTAACTGTGCCGTCGAACTGGCTCCGACCAATACTGAGGTGACGGCTTTCTGATGGAGGATCCAGGCTAAGGCCATCTCCGCCAACGTCTCCCCACGACTCTGGGCCACGTCGTTATAATGGCGCAACTTCTCCAGTAACTCTGGCGTGAGCATCGAACTTTTCAGGAACTTCTCCTTAGCCATGCGGCTGTCGGCAGGGATGCCATTGAGATAGCGATCCGTGAGCAAGCCCTGTGCCAAGGGTGAGAAGGCGATGAAACCCACACCAGCCTCCGCGCAGAAGTCGAGGATGCCCGCTTCCTGCGGCTGACGGTCAAGCATGTTCAAGCGACCCTGATAGATCAGCAAGGGCACGTCGCGATCCTTCAGGTACTCATAGCCGAACTTCAGGGGCTCTAATGGCCAGTTACTGATACCGACATACAGTGCCTTACCCTGCCGAACGATATCCACGAGTGCCTGGAGCGTTTCCTCCAAGGGTGTCTCAGGATCGTAGCGGTGGCTGTAGAACAGATCCACATAGTCGATCTTCATCCGTTTCAGACTTTGGTCGAGTGAGGCCATCAGGTACTTGCGAGAGCCCCAGTCACCGTAGGGGCCGGGCCACATGTCGTAGCCCGCCTTCGAGGAGATGAACAGTTCGTCGCGATAAGGTCTGAAGTCCTCATCCATCAGTCGTCCGAGCGTCTCCTCGGCAGAACCGTAGGCTGGCCCGTAGTTATTGGCGAGGTCGAAGTGGGTGATACCATGATCAAACGCGTAATGCGTGATTTCACGGCTCCGCTCGTAGGGATCCACACTGCCGAAGTTGTGCCAAAAGCCGAGGCTCACCTTGGGCAACAGGATGCCTGAGCGCCCGCAGCGCTCAAACACCATCCCGTTGTCGTAGCGGTTCTTATCCGCCTTATATAATTCTTTCACAGTGTTAATGTCTAGTCTGGTCTTGTGTTAAAGTGAGTACTGTAGCATCACGAACGAGTAGGGGGCGATGTCGAGTGAGAACTTCTTCTGGGCCTTGATCTGCTCCTTCACGGGAACGATGGGCTGGGCATCGTAGTTGTTCTCGTCGTCGGCCTTACCAGATAGCACGGTCTTCGTGGCCATCTTCTTGATGCCGAAACGGCTCAGGTTGATATGGGCCTTCTTAGCCTCGCCACTGGCGTTACAGATCTTCACGAAGAGTTGACGTGTCTTGGTATTGAGCACGACGCTCTGATCCTGCAGGTTACCGCTCTCCTGATCCTTTGGCAGACCTTGCCAGCGGGGGGCTGCATCGGGGTTCTCGATGGTTACGCAGTCACCGTAGTAATAGTTGCCGCTCGACTGGCCAAACAGTTGCTGTACGTAATAACTGCAGGTCAGGTAGGGACGCTCGTTGTCGAAGTAGATCAGGTCGGGGTTCCAGTTAGTATTGGTCTTCCTGGCGAAGAGGGGGGCGTAAGAGGTCATAGCCACCACGTCGCCGTTCTTCTCCACGTGGAGCAGATACAGACCTTCAGCCAGGGCATCGATGAGTTTCTTGTCCTTGGAGGCATACTCGCCGAGATAAACCTTCGTCTTGCGGTC
Source organism: Prevotella sp. (assembly GCA_017430675.1). Next base: position 31,175 of record JAFRMM010000058.1, on the reverse strand, counting down.
GCGGGGATAGTAGTTATACTGACGACTGCTGAGGAAGTAGGCGTTTGGCTCATAATAGTGCTCGTCGATGATGGGCATGGCTGTCTCCTCGGCCAGTTTCCAACCGTTCTGGAAGTCAGGATTGTCAGGATGTGAGCCAGGACCTGCTGTACCCACAATCACGATGTTGGGATAAGCCTTCGTCACACGTTCATAGATATATTTAAAGCGCTCGCAGAACTCTGGCGAGATCTTCTCCTCGTTGCCCAGACCCAGATATTTCAGGTTGAAGGGGGCAGGGTGTCCAGCATCGGCACGCATCTTCGCCCATTTGTTGGTAGCAGGATCACCATTGGCCCACTCAATCAGGTCGATAGCCTCAGCGACCCATTCGTCCATCTCACTCATAGGAACTACGTCCTGGGCCTGTGTGGGCCACATGCCCCAGCCGCCGTTAGTGCCCTGGCAACTCACGCCACAGGGCAGGATGGGTAAGGGCTCCATGCCGAGATCCTCACAGAACTGGAAATACTCGAAGTAACCCAGACCCATGCTCTGGTGATAGCCCCATGTGTTCTTCAGCGGACGACGCTGCTCTTTGGGTCCGATGGTAGTCTTCCAGCGATAGGTATCCCAGAAGCCGTCACCACCACCGTGTACCACGCATCCACCGGGGAAGCGCATGAACTTCGGCTGCAGGTCGGCCAGTGCCTGGGCAAGATCCTTGCGCAGACCGTGTCCTTTATAGGTATCTTCGGGCATCAACGACACGACGTCGATATCCAGGGCACCATTGTTCAACACAAGAATCTGTAGTGAAGCATTCTTAGAACAGGTATCTGGAGTGAGCACAGCCTCGTACTTCTTCCAGTTGTTATCCTTCACGTCGATGATAGCCTCTGCAAGAAGTTTCGGATCCTTGGGGGGCCAACCCTGTTCAATCTCTACGAGCGCCACGCGTACCTGCTTGGCCGAGGCATCCACATTGCGGAGGAAAGCCGAGAAATCATACTTCTCACCACCTTTCACAGAGATACCGTCGAAACCGTCGTTCTGAAGTCCGAATCCCTTCCAACCACGATAGTCGTAATACTCTTTCGAGCGCTCAATGTTCAGACGCATATAGTTGGCGTTGTTGGGATGTACGGGATTGTCATTGCGTACTTCCAACCATCCGAGGGAGTGTCCTGGACGAATCATCTTCCAGGCCGTACCAGGGCCCCAACCGTCGCGCTCCACGGGTGAGAACTCGAAAGAGCCGTTCTGTACCATCTCGGCATAGAGGCCACCGTCGGCGGCACTGCTGATGTCCTCGAAGAAGATACCGATCAATTCATTACTGATAGCCTTGCCGCCAGCAGGGGCGTTCATCGGCTTCTGGGCGCTGGCACCCAGTGTGGCTGCTGCAAAAAGGGCAGCGAATAATGTCCGTTTGTTCATATAGTTTAGGTATTAAAATTGAATCTGCTGGCAAAGATACGAAAAAAGGTTGATATACGAAAGCGATTTGGGAAGATTAACGAAATATGACTGTGGATGTTGGGCAAAGTGTTACGTGTTACAAGTGTAAAAAGACAAGGTGATGAATACGACATCAACGGGTATTACATCTCTCTGGCCTACGCCATGAGTACACTCTGGCTCCCAGGTTACACTTTGTGGCAGACATCTGTGACATAGAGACTGAGCGATGGCTTATGATATCTGGGAAGAGACATACGAAAAGTGTGTAGAAGCCGCCGATTTCCGATGAATGGATATCGGCGGCTATTCTTAAATGTTTAATAATAGTCGTTTGAATCAAAAGATGGCTGCAATGCGGCGAATCTGCTTGAGTTTCTCCATAAACGAGTCGTTGCGCTCAGCCATCAGCATGTCGTATTCGTTCTGCATGGCCAGCAGGGGGGCGGCATCCACGCCGAGGGCGGCTTCCATCATCATGGCCAGTTCGGGACTGAGCGACCGCTTGCCGTTCAGCATCTCGTTGAAGGCTGAATAGGATATGCCTATCTCCTTGGCCAGTCCGCGCTGCGAAATGCCACGGAATTCCAGTTCGTCCTTCAGCACCTCGCCAGGATGGGTGGGCTGAAAGGGCTTCAGATTGTTTGCTATCATCTGCGGGTTTACTCCTTCAAGTGTCGTCATGTCTCGTCCTCCTGTCTTATTTATAATGGTTCGACAAATCTGTGATGCTACAAATGGTGGCAATCTGCTTGCCTGCTTCCATGCCTTCAGTGAACTCGATGCGGTACTGGTCGTTGACGCGGACGGACGAAATGCCTTCCTTGTCGCCGTGCAGTTTCTCGTAGTGCATGGAGCCGTACTTGGTTAGTCCCAGAACATTCTCTTGCTGTTTCATCAGGTTGATGACCTTGATGTACTTGCCGACAATCTGGGGCTGGAACCTGTGTTTCTTATCACTGGCCTTGCCCTCCGTGTAGAGTTCCTGTAGGTATGTCTGCTCGAATGTTACTATCATCGAGTGCAAAGGTACAAAAAGTTTTCTGTGTTCGCAAATTTATGAACGATTATTTGCGAGATTTTTAGAAAATCACAATGCCGCCTTCTTAGCAACGAGGCAAATCTGAGAGATAAGGGGTTTGCATGTTTAGTGTTTGGCGTACATGACAAGACTCGTGAGATGATACCTGCTGCACCTCGCGGTATTCCGATGGCATGGCAGGGGCATTTCTATGTTATATCATCACCCCTATGCTTTATCTCTGTGATGCGGTCAATCCCGGCAACAGGTTGAGAGAGGATATTTTCCAACTGATGAAGAAGTACAGCCATTTGCCTATCAAGCGTATGGGCTTCTTTGCAGGATGGGAGCAGGAGCCTATTTGGACAACAAAGAGGGAGCAGAAAACATTGCTCGAAAAAGTAATCGCCTCAATGTTTGGTTGTCTGGGAAAAGAAATGCCTAACTTTGCACCCGACAGAGAGCCATAAAAAGGCTGATGGCTCAAAGTCAGGAGTTCTTTGAATGCAATTTATAGCAGAACATTGAGTCCAGATCGGTCTCCAAATCGGACTCGGCTCTGCCGCTTGCCTTAGCAAGAACCTCATTCTTCTCAATCCTCTACATCGCCTTTATATAAAGAAATCCTGCGAATTCTTACAAAGTTACCAAAAAATGCTGATATAGTTTACTATCTTGCTTGCATTCAATAGTTTATATATACTATATTTTCTATATTATATTCTATTAATCATCTATTTTAATTCTATATTAATTCTATTTTAACTCTACTACTTTTCGATAATATGGCATACTCTGCCTAAATTGGAAGGTATGACGCTTCCAAATTCTCGAGAGAATTTGAAGATAGTTTACCTCTTTAGCAGTAAGAGGCGGGTACTAAGCGTTAAATTCTCTCGAGAATTTGAGAGATGGAAACCGTCTGATATGCAGTAATGCTTTACAGATATTTGGTAGAGGTCATATAGAGTTAATATAGATGTTATATAGAAGTAAAATAGATGTAAATCTCTTTAAAATATATCCTAAAATAAAGAAAATATTTGGATTTTAGTAGAATTTATATTATCTTTGCATCAAATTTAATAAACATGAAAGTTACATTACTAAAAATCTCACGCAATAAGCAGGTGATTAATCGCCTCGATTTGCAATCGTTGGCAGACATGGTCCGCCAGAACCCTGAGGAGCGCAAGGTGTATGACCTGCGTCTGAATTACCAGTTCATGAAACCAGAACGACAGTCGGATGGCCAGATTACCATCGATGGCAAACATGTTGTTGGTCTGCCTCGCATCTGTTTTGCTGTGGAGGGCGACAACTACAAAGGCCAACATAGGATCATCAACTACAACGGTCTGGTAGTCATAGAGGTGAACGGTCTGAAACGTTACGAAGATGCGGTTGTCATCAGGAATCAAGCGGCTAAGATGGACGAAACGCTGATGGCTTTCCTTGGGGCATCTGGTAAGAGTGTGAAGATCGTGTGCAAGGGAGAGTTGTTTAAGGAGGAGGGCGAAGGTCTGCCCAAGGATGACGCTGATATCCGTCAGTTCCACCTTAATCTATATAATACGGCTCGCAAGGCCTATCAGAACCAGTTTGATTTTGATATTCAGTACCTGGAGCCAACATTGGAGCGCACCGTTTATCTGAGTGCTGATCCTGAGATGTACTTTAATCTGGAGGCGCGCCCTTTCAAGGCTGATACGAAAAGGCACGACCAGCAGGAGCCGACGCCCATCTCGTGGGAGAGCAGTCTGCTGATGCCAGGTCGCAGCATCACGCGAACCTATCACTTCAACTGGCTCTTCATCGTGAAACAGGTGCTTGGCGAATACTTTGAACTGCCAGACGAGGACCGTCAGATGCAGTTACTGATGCGGATTGCCGGCCAGTGTCTGGATCAGGGCATTCCCCTCTCTCACGCTCAGGGTATGACGCTCGAACATCCTGTGCTGAATACGGACCCGGAACTCGTGAAAAATGTCTTTTCGGCCGTCTATGACGTGGCACTGCAAGAGGGTTATCGCGAAAAGCACAAGATTCGTCCGCTGAAGAGTGTGCCAGACGACCTGATTCAGACGATGCGTACAGAGATGTTCCTGGATGCCAACTTCGATATGCGCAAGAACCTGATGACCGGCGTGGCTGAATATCGCTATAAATACTCTGAAGATCAGACATTTAAGCCGCTTACCGTCGAGGTGCGGAACGATATGACCCTGCAGGCCATCGAACAAGGCATCAAGGGCTGGGATCAGAATGTGAACCGCTTTATTGAATCTACACGCATCGAGCAGTACGACCCGGTGAACAGTTGGCTCAACAAGTTGCCAAAATGGGATGGTCACGACTATATCGCCGATCTTGCCAAGCGCGTACCCACTGATCAGCCCCATTGGGAGAAGTACCTCCGATTCTGGCTTGTGGGTATGGTGGCACAGTGGAGAGAGAGCGACAAGCAACTGACGGGTAACGCCCTGACTCCCTTGCTGATAGGCCGTCAGGGATGTGGTAAGACACGCTTCTGCAAGATTCTGCTACCTCCAGAACTGCGAGATTACTACAACGACAAACTGAACTTCAAGAACGAGTTCGACCTGAACATCGCCCTGACCTCGTTTGCGCTGATCAACATAGACGAGTTCGATAAGACGACCAATTCGCAGCAGATCGTGCTGAAGTATCTGCTGTCGTCGAGCGACGTAAAGTTCCGTCCGCCTTACGGAAAGACGATCAAGCAGTATCGTCGTTACACCTCATTCATAGGCACCACCAACCAGTTGCAGCCTCTGGTGGATCCCACAGGTTCGCGCCGATTCGTCTGCGTAGGCATTCCCAAGGACCAGAACATCGACTATACGGATAATGTGAATCATCGCCAACTCTTCGCCCAGGTCCTTCACCTCTTTAGTAATGGTGAGCGTTTCTGGCTGAACGACGATGAGATCCTGGAGTTGATCAAGGAGAATGAGCCTTATCAGCGCACCATCGACCTTGTGGAGATGATTGGTGAGACATTCCGTAAGCCCAAGGAGGGTGAAGGCCGCTGGTGGGGTACTAATGAGATACTGAACTTGCTGGCTGAGAAATACAACTATTTCGACAGGAAGAAGACCTCGCCGACTACGTTAGGAAGAGCAATGAATAACTACCGCTTCAGTTTCAAGAATCGTTATGTTAACGGACTTTCTGAATATTGGTTAATGGAAAAGTAATATGAAATATAGGATTAAGAAAGAAACAAAGCCAACGCTCACTACATTTGGCAAGTACAAGGCTGTGGCCAGCCACTATCAGACCGTCGAAACGGAGCAGATCCTGAAAGAGGTCTGTGAGCACAATCCCATCAGTGAAGGGGCCGTCACTGCTGTTATCATGAAACTCTCTGAAGTCATCAACCGTCATTTGCGCAATGGCGACAAGGTGCGCCTCAGGGATTTCGGTCTGATGAAACTCGAGATCGAAAGTGATAAAGTGGATTCACCAGAGGATTTCAAGCCCAAGAAGCACATTCGTGGTGTCCGTCTGCACTTCATCCCAGAGAGCAACAAGGGCAAGCAGGAACTCTATCAGGACATCAAGTTCGAGAAGGAGAAAATGTAGCATTATCGTCTTTTGTGGCAATTACTCTCTGAACCATTATATCTGAACACATCACTAATACAGTCCCCAAGCATAATCTGGTTTTTTCTTGGATAATCCATGGAAAAGGTGTAAATTTGTCGGCTGAAAACCAAAAACGATGAGAACATGATACAGAGAAGTTCTGCCATAGAGGAGAAGATGCGGTCGTTCACGGATGCCGGAATGTATGAACGGGATCAGTATATCGACTTTGAGCCCGAGGGACATGTTTATACTTATAAAGGTGAGACTCAGTTGTTGCCCGTCAGTTCGCTGATCGCCTATTTCTTTGAGCCCTTCAATGCCGAAGCGGCAGCGCAAAGGCAGTGGGAGCGCTATCGTATCCCCGTCGAGGAGTCGCTGACGAAATGGAAGCGGATAGGATGTATGGCCAGTGAGGTGGGCACTTTCCTGCACGAGCAGACGGAGCATTATTTCCAAGAGGGCTTCTTCGACACGGACTATACCTTCCGTTTCCAAGGAAAAGAGGAGCAGATCAGTATTGAGAAGGAGAAGCAGCACTTCCTGCACTTCGTGGAGGATTACAAGATCAAGCCCTATCGTCAGGAGTGGCCCGTCTATGATACCGACCTGAACATCGCGGGTACCATCGACCTGATCTGTAAGGAAGCCGACGGTTCGTTCACTCTCTACGACTGGAAACGGAGTGGCAAGGTGGTGAATCCCTATGGGCAGCCCATTGTGGAGGCCTTTGGTGGAAGAATGAGTCTCAACGGCATCAACCTTCCTGACACTGCCTTCTATCATTATTGCCTCCAACAGAATCTCTACCGTTACATGCTGGAAACCCACTATGGCATCAAGGTCAGGGGTATGAACCTCGTGGTGCTCTGTCCTGACTATCCGACCTATTATGTGGCCCAGGTGCCCAGGATGGACGAAGTTATAGGACAGATTATCGCCCTCTGTCATCAGAGGGATCTGGGGCACAAATTACTGTCTGCCAAGTGAAATAATTGAAATAATTGCTTGCGTTTCAAAGAATTTGCACTACCTTTGCAGACTGAATTCGGTTCACCTTTAGGTGATGAAAAGGGAATCGGGTGGGAATCCCGAACAGTCCCGCTGCTGTAAACCGCTTTTTCTGAACAAACATGGTGTCACTGAGCAATTGGGAAGACGTTTGTTGTCAGGACGGTAAAGTCAGAAGACCTGCCGATGGAATATCCGCATGACGCTTCGAGGACGGCGGTGCGAACCAATAAGAGATGCTAGACAGGACTTGGGTTTTTCTGATGATGCCCAGCCTGCTGTCGATGACAGCCAAGGGGCAAGTTGTCCGTAACGATACCGTGACGGACAGGACGCACCAACTCCAGGAGGTAACGGTGACGGAGACCAGACGACAACACGAGGTGACCAGTACCGCTCCCCTGCATATCCTCGACCGCGGGGAGATGCTGACCCTCGGTGTGACGGACGTGGCCGATGCCCTGCACCGTATCCCAGGCGTCACCCTGCGCGACTACGGTGGGGCAGGGGGCATGAAGACGGTGTCCGTACGCGGCTTCGGGGCCAAGCATACGGGTGTCAGTTACGACGGTATCATGCTCAGTGACTGTCAGAGTGGGGAGATCGACCTGTCACGGTATAGTCTTGACAATGTAGAACAACTCTCCTTGGTCATAGGAGATAACGATGATATCTTCATCCCTGCCCGTAACGCTTCGGCCTCGGCTGTGCTGAATATCCAGACCATCGGCATGCCGACAGAAGATACCTATCCTCATCTGACCGCCCAGTTGAAGGCGGGTTCCTTCGGCTATGTCAGTCCGTTTGTGCGCTATGAGCAGAACCTCTCCGATAAGTTCGCCCTTTCTGCCGTTGGCGAATACACCTATGCTGAGAATGACTATCCCTATGAATTGCAGGGAAAGACGGAGCATCGCACGAACAGCAGGATGAGCACAGGGCATGGAGAGTTGAACTTCGTGTGGGATGCGGATGCCTTCAACCGTCTGAGCGGGAAGGTGTATTACTATGACAACAGTCGTCAATTGCCAGGTGTGGTGCATTATTACACCAATCTGTGCAAGGAGTCGTTGCACGATCAGAACTTCTTCGGTCAACTGCTCTATCAGACGCATAACCGTACAGGATGGTCGTTGAAATGGCATGCCAAGTTCAACTGGAACGCCTCTGCCTACGTGGATCCGCTGATCCCCAACCGCAACTTCGACGCAGCCTACTGGCAGCGGGAGGCCTATACCTCGGCAGCCGTGCTCTATACCCCTTCGGAACAGTGGGCGTTTGACTATTCTGCCGACTACAGTTTCAACAACCTGAGCAGTTCCTCTCCCAGAACCGTTGGTAGTCGTCCTTACCGTCATACGGTACTCCAGTCGGCAACGGCCAAGTTCCGTGGCCAGCGGCTGACTGTGCTGGGCCGTCTGCTCTACTCACTCTATTTGAATGATGCGAAGGATGGCGAGAGTGCACGGAATATGCGCCGATTGTCACCCTCGTTCTCCTTGTCATACAGACTGTTCCCAGACTATGACCTCTTCGTGCGGGCTTCCTATAAGAACATCTTCCGCTCACCGACCTTCAACGAGAGTTACTATTTCCATTACGGCAGTACCGACCTGTTGCCAGAGAGCACGGACCAGTATAATATTGGTGTCACCTGGAATGTTCAATATCCCATGTTCAGTGTTCAATGTACTGCAGACGGCTATTACAACCATGTGAAAGACATGATCGTGGCCGTTCCGTATAACATGTTTATCTGGACCTGCACCAATGTGGGGAAAGTCAGGGTGTTGGGATTGGACCTTACGGCCAGCAGCCAATGGCAGGTCACCAGGGGTCAGAAACTGGAACTGTCGGGCAGTTACAGTTACCAGCGGGCAGAGAACCGCACCAACCCCACGTCGCCCTTTTATAAGAACCAGATTGCCTATATACCTGAACATTCGGGTTCTGTCGCTTTGGGTTGGGAGAACCCGTGGGCGAGTCTTGCCCTGCACGGATCAGGTGTCTGCAGACGGTGGGCGAACAACCAGCACGCAGAAGGGTCGGAGATCGACGGCTACTGGGACATGGGACTGACTGTCTGGCACGTCTTCCGTTGGGGAAGACAGCAGGTGGAGGCCCGCCTGGATGTCAAGAACCTCTTTGATGCACAATACGAGATCGTACACTTCTATCCCATGCCGGGCAGGAGTTGGCAGGTATCAGTAAAATATCAACTATAATTCAAATAACATTAAATGATTCAGAAATGAAAAAGTATCTATTTGGTTTTATGATGATGGTGATGAGCGCAGCACTTGTCACCTCGTGTATTAGTGACGATGACAGCGACAAGGGTAATAACACCACGAAGATTGTTGTTACGTCGGGTTTGTATGTGGTGAACAATGGCACTTGGGGTCAGAACAACGGCAGCCTGACCTACTTCGACTATTCGACACTGAAAGAGGAGCAGTTGCTCAGTGGTGCCAATGGTCTTGGCGACACGCCTAATGATGCCTATACCAAGGGCGACACCCTCTTCGTCGTTGGCTCCACAGAGAACACCATCTTTGTGGTGAACAGGAAGGACTTCAGCATCATCAAGCGCATCAGTACGGTTGCCGAGATGGGTGAGGCGGAAGGTGCTACCCCACGCCATATCACGGGTTATGGTAACAATATCTATTTCACCACCTATGGCGGATATGTCGGAATCCTTGATGCGAAGACTCTTAACATGTCACAGATTAAGTACAAGGTAGGTTCGGCTCCAGAAGGACTGTCCGTGGGCGGAACATCCAGCGAGCCAATCCTCTATGTGGCGAACAGTGATTACGGCTATGGAAACGCCTCTATCTCGAAGATCAATCTGAGTAGTGGAACGGTTGAGGAGATCAAGAACGAGAAGATACAGAATCCTCAGGAGATTGTTGCTCTCGGCAACGAACTCTTTATCCTCGACTGGGGACACTACGACGATTCGTGGAACCAGATAGATGCCGGCCTGTACTATTACTATAATGGCAATGTCAGGCAGTTGATCGCCGATGCCACAGGCTTGGGTGTTGGAATGGTATATGTAAACGATCAGGTTGTCGGCTACCAGTTAGTCACCTTCAACGATCCTTATGGTAACACATCCGGACCGACTTTCAGCACGTATAATACCTACACAGGCATGACGGGCAAATTGACCCTCTCGGGTGATAAGGGTATTGAGATCTTCAGTCCTGCCGCTATTTCTGTGGATCCTATCAGGGGTCATATCGTCATTGCCTCACGTCCCAGAGATCCGGAGTCTCCAGATGAATACCCCTATGCCAGTTATACGCTGCCCGGCTATGCGAATATGTATTCCAGCAGCGGAGAGTATATCAAAGACACTCATTTCCAGACAGGTGTCGAGCCTCACATGATTGGCTTCGCATTTGATTCACAGACCATCACCTATTAATGAAATACCTCATAGGTCTTCTGACCATCCTGTCACTGATCTCCTGCGGCGGGCAAACGGCCCGTCACCAGGGGAGCGGTGACAGTCTTGCCTTTAAATATGCCACCCTGCCCGCTGTCGTGGAGTACGACGGTTATACGGTAGTGACGTTGGCCAACCCCTGGAAGGAAGGCAAGGCCCTGCATACGTATGTCCTCGTGCCCCGTGAGGCGCAGATGCCCGTCCATCTGCCCAAGGGTACGGTCATCCGCACACCCTTGGAGCGGGCGGTGATATTCACGACCGTACACAGTGCCCTGCTGATGAACCTCGGCTGTCAGGACAGGATTGCGGGCGTGGCAGACCTGAAGTACATCAAGATCCCCTGGATCCACGAACAGGTAAAGCAAGGACATATTGTGGATTGCGGTGACGGGATGAGTCCCGTCATTGAGAAGATCATCGACCTGCATCCCGATGCCATCCTCCTTTCTCCCTTCGAGAACAGCGGGGGCTATGGTAAGTTGGAGGATATCGACATCCCGTTGGTGGAGTGTGCAGAGTATATGGAGGTGTCGCCGCTGGCCCGTGCCGAGTGGATGCGCTTCTACGGTCTGCTCTTCGGTTGTCAGGAGAAGGCCGACAGTCTCTTTGCCGTGGTCGATAAGAACTATCACGCCCTGAAGCAACAGGCCCAGAAGGCAGGGCATGGCCGTTCGGTGGTTGTCGATAAGCAGGTGGGCTCTGTCTGGTATGTCCCTGGAGGTCGCAGCACAATCGGACAGATGATCAAGGATGCGGGTGGTCAGTATCCGTGGGCTGACGACGAGCACAGTGGTTCGCTGTCTCTGCCTTTTGAGACGGTACTGGAGAAAGCCGGTGAGGCAGAGGTCTGGCTGTTCCGTTATGACAATGACCAACCCATTTCCTGTGAGCAACTGTTGGCAGAGAAAGAGGGGTATAGCCAGTTCCGTGCTTTCCAGACGGGTGAAGTCTATGGCTGTAATGTTAACACCTCGCTCTTTTATGAGGAGTCGCCCTTCCGTCCTGACTGGTTGTTGAACGATTTCATTCAGGTTATCCATCCGGAATTCAGACAGAAGGAACCGCTAAGATACTATCGTAAACTGGAACCATGAAGTAACAAAACATCATACAGTTATAACATGCTACAATTATAACACAGAAACAGCCCAAATACTGCTTGATGCGTCAATTATATCACTTCACGCGAAAATCTATTCGCTTGGTGATGGTTTTGTCTATTTCCCTGAAACGGAAATTCAGTTCGGCATAATAATTGCCTTTAGAAAGGGGATCCTTTATTGACATCTGGCCCAACTCCCATGATCCCAAAGGTGCATTTACGACATAATCCTTATTATACGTCCAAGGGTAAGACCAATGCTTCTGCCCATTGGCATCAATAATAATCCAGTACATCCTTTCTGGAATATCTATGATGTTGATATCGTCCCACGGAGAACCATAGTACAGCCCATCTTTCGTATAGACACGAGTCGCTGAACAAACAAGATCTATCTCCTCTTTATCCAATGTCACCTCATCATTTCCATCATTATAGACTGTCAGGTCAAAGACAATATTCTCACCTTCATTGAATTCCGTTGCCTCCTCTCCTTTCTCGTTCAGAAGACGATAGTCAAACCTGATGGATTCGTTCACGTCAGGAGTGCCCATATCATCAGGCTCTCCAGTTTTCTCGTTGGGGTCTGTAACATCCTCTTGGCTCAGATTAGGATCAGCCTGTTCCTGAATATCATTGTTAGAATCAGTTTTTTCCTGCCCAACATCATCCCTACTACTGCAAGCCGTCAGCAATCCTATTGCCAAAAAGGCAGCTATACCTAACATTAAAGTCTGTAAAACATTTTTTTTCATATCCTTTTTTATTTGTTATACTTCCGCAAAGGTATAATAAATAATTGTAAAATAACGATCTTTTAGTTAAAAGACGAATCGGGGTTGTTACAAACAAACAATGCGTAAAATATTATAAATAAGAAACTTACTCTTTTCCCTGAGATATAATCACCTTGCATTTGTAACACAAGAAAGAAGAAAGTTCTTGCGTATTTCGCACAAAAAATGGTAATTTTGCACAGACTAATTGATTTCTTTTATGTATAAATGGTATTTGTTTTTTCTTTTTTCTATCTTTTTGGCATGTGAAAACCATCAAGAAGGGTATGAACAACTTGTTAGAATAGACAGCCTATTATTACATGAACAAACGGACTCTGCTTTAAATTCTATAGTTAAAATTAACCCTATAAAACTAGATGAAAGATGTGTTGCATATTATAATCTATTAAAGGTCCAGTCATTATATAAATCTTATTTTCCGATAAAATCTGACTCCATGATCAATATAGCCATCAGTTATTATGAAAAAACAAATAATAAAGAGAATTTAGCGAAAGCGTATCTTTATAAGGCAAACGTCTTAAGTGAGTTGGACAAAGACAATGAAGCCATAATATATTTGAAAAAAGCCGAGGTAATAGCAAATAAATCTTCTGATAGAATTATTGCACATCACATATATCATTACCTTGGCACAATAAACAAGAGATACAAAGAATATAAAATGGCATTATTTTATTTGAAAAAGGCAATGGAAATATCTATGCAAATAAAGAGACAAGATATCCTTATATATGATTATGAACAATTATCAGCTTGCTACCGACTAATTAATCAAAATGACAGTGTCATTTATTACATAGACAAGGTAGCATTAATGATGAAAAGTATTCCCCAAATAGACAAAAATGATATGTATAGGATCATGGTGTCTTTGGGAAACACTTACTTAGATATAAACACAGAAAAAGCGAAAAAGTTCTATGAAAAATCCTTAGGTATAAAACCTCATGGAAGTGCCTACGCAGGATTAGCAATTATTTGCTTAAAACAAAAAGATACTCTAAGCGCTAAGAGTTTGTTTGAAAAAGGAATTGCTGTTAATGGGGAGATAGAGCCTAAAATCTATAACCTAAACAGGCTTAGCCGTATAGAGCAGGAGACGGGAAACTATAAGCGGGCAAATGAATTGATGCATCAAGCCCAAACTCTCAAAGACTCTCTGGTCAAAAAGCAGCAGGAAGATAACATCAGGGCACAGCAGATAGAATATGACTGGATGGTGGAACAAAAACAGACAGACAGGGAGTTCCTGTATGCCCTGCTGGCGATTATCGGAGTGGTGTTGGCAAGCGGTGCCATGACCTGGTATCTGCTGAATAGGAAACGGAAAGCAGAACGGAGAATGAAGAAAGAAGAGGCGGAGAACTCTGAACTGAAGGAGATCATCCTCACTAAGACAGAAGAACTGAAGTCTGCTAATAAGGAACTGCGCTCTGTCAGTAAGAAGGCTCAAAAGCTGGAGGCTCACCAGAAGGAGGTGAAAAAGGAACTGCGTGCCAAAGAGAAACAACTCGCCATAGGCCATCAACTCTATACGCAAGTGATATCTGGAGGAAACATCATCCTGTGGAAACGGCAGGATATCAAGAATATGGTGGCGTACTACCGCCAAGTGGATCCTGACTTTGCTAACCGTACAGACAGCAACTATGATAACCTGACTCCCAGCGAGTTGCTCCTGCTGATCCTTGAACACATCGGCAAGGACGACGAGGAGATTATGTTCATTATGAACCTCACTGATGGAGCCTTTCGTACGTTGAGATCAAGGACTAATCAACAGCGTAAAGATAAACACTAAAACTTAACTGTTTTAATCCCTACTTTAAGAATGTGGAGATTACTCCGAGAAACAGGGAGGATGAGTTCTGAACCATCGGAGACAACAGAGTGGAGCAGGATACCGCGTAGGTCATAGAGCTGTATCTTCGTGCCAGCGGGTACGTTGGAGAGGATGAGACTTTCGCCGTCGCGCTGCCACGTCCATTGAGATTCCTCGATGGAATTGATGGCGCTCGCATCGCCTAAGATGGCATTGACGGCGATACTGGCACATGTGGGCATCACGAAAGAACAGCGTTCACCATCTATCTGTCGACTCTCGATACCACTACTTGACTTGGTCACAAGATCCCAGCCGACGACAACCTTTCCCTCAGGTGCATGACCTTCCAATGTGACGGTACGCCCTGCGAAGAACTTTCCGTTGAAGGTGCCCTGCGACAAAGGTATTCCATTAAAGTGAAGACTCATCTTCTGTGCCTCATTCACTGCCTGGTTGATGGTCAAAACGATGGGAGCCCCTAACTGGTAGTAGCTTCCCAGTTGCTTATAGAATTGGTTTGTGCGCTCTGAGAGCCAGCGACGGGCTGACGACAGTTCCTCATCGTAGTTCGGCCACCACTGGTTGATGAGCTTGCGATGGTTGGGATATTCGGTCTTGATAAGGTCGTACATCGGATCCCAGATCTTCCGTACGCCCTCCTCATTCAGGAAGTCGCCCATATAGATGCAGCTGCGGTCGATGAACTCGCGGTTGAAGTCGGCATCCTCCATCAGACTTCTGAACAGACGGGTATGCTTGCTGCCGTTAGCCCAGTTGCGGTTCCAGTCGAAGTCTGGGTTATAGAGCCATTCGATGGTCTTATAGTCTGCCGAGGAGCCATAAAGGCCAAGACCGAAGTCCGTGTCCTTCGCTATCCAGCGCCAGCGTCCGTCCTCTGTACGGGGCCGCCACATGACTAAATTATTGCCTGGGAAGTCTTGGTTGTTGAAATAGAGGTTCATCACCATCAGGTTGATGAATTCCTCCCAGTCCATCCACTGTTCATATTCCGCAAGGGTATGTCCGTGTTCATTATAGAAGGCCGTGAAGGCATCGTAATGATCATCATCACCCTCCTTCAACTCACCCCAGTTCTCGATCATGTCGATGTCTTCCAGTTTCTGGTAATTGGTCCACACATAGTCGTCATTACTCCGCTCACGGATATTGAGCATACCCCTGTAGGTGCCGTTGATATAGATAATGACGGGTCTCCATGCCTGCCAGTCGAGATCGGCATGTGCAGCCATGGACCGCTGGATGATGGCATCACGCATATAGAGATAGTCGAAGTCGTTGCCCGCATTGCGCAGCAGGATAGACTTGAACTCCGTGAGTCCGGGTTTCTGGTCTGGGAAGAACTCATAGTTGAAATGTTTCTTGCCGAACCGTTTATGGGCATAGAAGGCAAGTGACTTCAAGGCGGCACTGCGGGTAGCACCGCCCATGATACGTGCCTCGCCGAGTTGGTTGATGACACTCTCCTCGCCGCTCGTCTCAAAAATCTCGATGTTCATAGGGCGCCGCCAGTTGAACTCATAGTTCTTTTTGCCAGTCTTGTAGTTGCCATCTACGTAAATGCCGATCTTCGAGTCTTCCAGGTAACGCTTGTCTGTCATGATACTGACGATGGGAAGCGTCTGTTCACGGGGGAAGAAAATATAGGAGTGGGCCACGGAACGTGGAGAGAGCCAGCCGTCGCAGAAGATTCTGGCACGGATGATCTTCGTTGTGCTGATGGAGATGGGCTTCGAATAAGCCTGACTGTTTTCTGTCGGCTCTGAGCCGTCGGTGGTCATGCGGATCACGGCATCCTCGGGGGCGTCTTCTGGGAGTGAGAGGACCAGAGAAAACGAGGAGCCGGACGATAAGACACAGCCCGCCTTACTGAACACGGGGTTGCCCAGCAGTTTGTCTGTTGTCCGTCCACAGTTGGTGAAACCGGGCGTAGCCTTCAACTGATAGCCCCACTCGCTGCTACCATCCGTCTGCCGCCCGTATGCGATGTTTGGCGCAGGCTGCTTCTGCAAACCCGTCACCTTGTCGATGACCTCTGTACCCTTGAAGAGATATACTTCGCAGTCCTTCCCTGACTCCAGACGGAAAGGGGTGTGCATCTTCTTGCCTTCTTTGTCGCAATAGACAAGAACACACTGTTTAGGACCAATTTTCATATCTTGCAGTTGCCAGGCCTCATCAGCATTCTCACTGATACCAAGCCGCCAGTCTTTCAGATTCACAGCCTCTTTGCCTGTATTATATAATTCTACCCAAGAGTCTGGAAACTCATTTAGATCATCCATGATGCAATCCACATTCGACTGCATCAGTTCGTTGATCACAACCTGTGCATTGGCTGTCAGCCAGCCCAGCAGAAACAACCCGGAAACAACTGCTTTATTCATTTCGGCTGCAAAGATACAACAAAAACCCCAAATTATTCACGTTTTACAGGGTAATTGATTAACTTTGCAGACGAATAATGGATACTGAAGTAACAAATTAAACCCATATTAATATGAAGAGATCATTACTACTTCTGGCCATCGGATTTGCGATGACTGTGCAGGCGCAGAACGCACCCGTGTTCGAGACCTCTGCCAAGGACGAGATTGCCGCCAACCGCTATCTGGCGGGCAGTAACTATCTGGACTACAACCGTCAGTTGTCTGAGAAACCGCTGACACCCTGTCCGAAAGGGTATGAGCCTTTCTATATGAGCCACTACGGCCGCCACGGCTCACGCTGGCTGATCTGGGAGGGGGACTACACGCTGCCCATCCGTGCCCTGAAGAGTGCCCATGAGAATGGCAAACTGACGGAAGTGGGCGAGGAGACGCTCCAGAAACTGGAAGCCATCTTCTCGACGACCAAGAAACGTCTGGGTGACCTGACGACTGTCGGTGAGCGCCAGCACCATGGCATCGGCAAGCGCATGGCCCAGAACTTCCCCGAGATCTTCAAGACAAAGGACCTGAAGATCGATGCACGCAGCACGGTGGTCATCCGCTGTATCCTCTCGATGATCGCCGAGTGCGAGGAACTGGCTGCCGCCAACCCCACGGCACAGATCCACAACGATGTCAGTGAGTCGCTGCAGTACTATCTTAACCAGCCCTGGGAGGGCATCGTCAAGGAAGAAGGGAAGACGGGCGACAAGGAATACCATGATGCAGAGGTGAAATATACGCATCCCGAGCGACTGATGAAGGTGCTCTTCAACGACCAGCAGTGGGTCTATAACAATGTGATGGCGGGCGACCTGATGCGCCGTCTCTTCGACGTGGCCACCAATATGCAGAGCCACGACACCGACATCGAACTGTTGTCGCTCTTCACCGATGAGGAACTCTACGACCAGTGGCGTATCCGTAATGTCGGCTGGTATCTGGACTATGGTGCCTCGCCCGTCTCGGGCACGAAGATGCCGTTCAGCCAGTTAAACCTCCTGAAGAACATCATTGAGACCGCCGACACCGTCACACAGACGCAGGCCACGCTGCGTTTCGGCCATGAGGTATGCGTGATGCCTCTAGCCTGTCTGCTCGAACTCGATAACTGTGGTATGGCCGTGGAGAACCTCGACGAACTGGATACCTACTGGCGCAACTACCGCATCTTCCCCATGGCCTGTAACATACAGTTGGTGTTCTACCGTCCGAAGAAAGGGAAGGAGGGGGACATCCTCGTGAAAGCCCTGCTGAACGAGCGCGAGGCCTATATGCCCACCAGCACAGACCAATGGCCCTACTACAAATGGCAGGACCTGCGTGAATACTATCTCAAGAAAATCGCTGCCTTCGAACAGGAGGCAGCGACTAAGTAGATTTCTCAGATGACGGCTTAGTTGATCTTTGACGTCATGGGGCTCCTCACGCCCTTATAGTTCTTCAGGTACGCCTTGGCCGATCCGAAACTCAGGAACAGGTCGAGGCGTACTGGTATATGGTTCTGGTCGTCGGTGATATAGAAGCGGACCAGTTCGTGACTCTTGTTGTTTTCCCACTCATAGAAAGAGAATACGAGGCAGCGGAACTTCTCCTTGGTGTCGCTGACCTTGAAGTTCTCCCTGCCACGGAACTCCAGCCAGGAGTTGCTCAGGCGGCGTGCATCGCTGATGGGCATGGAGATGATATCACCCTTCTTCATCTTCGAGGCGTCGAAATTACGGGCGCGGAGGAAGATCGACATCATATCGTAGATACAGGCCTTGTACTCAGAGGTCTTCCAGTGCTCCTCTCCGTCGGCATCAATACGGTGCTTCTTCAGTTTGCTGTAGCCGTGGGGATAACTATACCATATCTCATCCACATAGTAGCGGTTTCCCTCGCGGGCTCCCTTACGGAAATAGAGCGGCGAGAGGTCGGGGTTGCAGTACGACAGCAGTGTATCGCGCATCACGAAATACTTGTCGAGTTTGTCGTTACCGCGTGTGATGAGGTACGACTTCCAGGCATCCTGTCCCTCGAACTTCGTCATCTTCGTGTCCATGGAGGCAGAGCCTACCTTCATCCAGATGAACTTCCAGTTGAAGTAGAGGTCATAAGTCAGTGACTCACCCGATTTGAAGGCTGTGTTCTCAATGCCGCACTGGGCAGAGGCCGTGAAATGTGAAAGACCACAAAGCACACAGACTATACATAATATCTTTTTCATATTACTCTTTTTTCTTCACTGTTTTTATCTTATCCTTATTGTATTCGATACCTAAGTCCTGAGCACGCTTGGCATTGCGGTTTTGGAGTTTTTTCTTGTTGTCGCCCTTTTGCTTCGTGATGGCCTGAGGCTTCTGTTTGAAGCGCGGAGTGGCCGTAAGGTTCCATGACAGGGTATTGTCCCATTTCTCCTTGCATTCTATTTCCCGCGTGTAGTAATAGACATCCTCCGGCTGGAGATCAGTCCCATAGTTGCCCGTATCCCAGATGCCATTGCCATTCGCATCCACAAAGGCAGAGACATAGTATTTGCCGGGAGTGACATAGTCGAAACGAGCCACGCCGCCTTTGGCCAGTACCTCCTTCGACACGCTACCGGAAGAACCAAGGAGTTGCACACGGAGCGGCAGGGTGTCGGCTATGCCGCTGAGGTTGAGTATCAGCGTGCTGTATTCGTCCAGACTCTTCACCTTGATGCCTTGTTTGAAGGCCTTGGACACCAGCCCGTAGATATCTTCAAAGGCCGCCGAGTCAACCTCCAGACTGTATTCTATCCCAGGCTGCCATTCCGCTAGGATCTCAAAGTTGCGGAGCGTATGCTTCACAGGGCGGAACGTGAACGGAGCCTCATACCATACGGAATCGATCATGGAATAGAGATGGATGGCAGCCGAGTCACAGCGCAAGAGGGGCTTGGGCATCTCGATGGTAATCTTTTTGTCAGGATCTATCGACGATGGGGCATTGTATTTCGGTTCCAACGGCTTCACGGGATAGATGGAGTCGTATTTCTCCTCACGCTTTTTCTTCCTCTCCTGATCTTTCTGCCATTTCTCGATGTTCTTGGCCAGGTCTTTTTGCCGTTTTTCGTAAGGCACCTTAGCCAGAACTTCTACCGCAGAGTCTGTATGAAGAACCAGTTTGCCCAACGAGTCGGTCATCATATAACTGATGTCCATCTGCAGTGTGTCTTGATTGACGAGCGTGGTGTCGCGCAGCCAGCAGTGGACGGTGTCGCGTTTCTCTGTGGTCTCGATGATGAAGGCACTGTCGGCATCGAAGTTCAGACCCTTGATGACGGGCAGGAGGGAATCGCCGCAACTGAAGTACATGCTGAACTTCTCCGCGTCCTGACGTTCCGTCTTTACCAGATAGCGCTCTGTTAGCGTATGGGTAAATGCCATCAGGGTGATCTCGTCGGGCAGGAAATGGGTATAGGGCGTCTGAATTAAGGCGTCTATATGCAGGGAGTCGCGCCAGACAGTATCTGTCCTGACATCGGGCTTGGAGGTTGGCGTGAACGTCTCATGGTTAAAGGCTACCATCTCGCTTTTCTGGGAAAAGCGGAAGTCTCCGTCCATATCCTGCAGTGCATAGGCCCGGTAGATGCCAGGAGCGATGCCCTTGATAACGAAGCGGCCTCTGCTATCCGTGCGAGAGACACGCAGCATCGGCTTGGTCTTGAAAGCGGAGTCTGCCAGATCCTCATAAAGTCCCACCAGAATGCCTTTGATAGGTTCCAGATTGCTGGCATCAAGCACGTAGCCAGCCATTTCCATCGTGTCTATCTGTTCCCCTGTAGAGAAACTGTAGGTGAAGTTCCCCATCGGATTTCCCTCATTGTTGTCGCTGATGGCATCGCTGAAGTCGATGGTATAGGTGGTGTTCTCCTTCAGGGTGTCCATCAGTTCTACTATGATCTTCTTGCCAGAGGCTTGGATTTCTGGCACCTCTAACTGCGGTGGGGAGACGATAACCTTGTTGGTGGCATCTTCCAGTTTGATAAACTCATTGAAGAGGATGGTAATCTTGTTGGTCTTGATGTTTGTAGATTGATCGACCGGGTTAGTGCTGACCACCATAGGAGGATCGTCATCATACCAGCCGCCGTCGGGTGAGCCCATGCGGGCACAAGCGACGAAAAGTAAAAAGGTAAAAAGGTAAAAAGGTAAGAAAAGACCTTTACCTTTCATCTTCTTCCTGATGATGCAGCATATACCCTTCATTTTCTCTTACTTTTGCAAAGCCAACAGTTGTTCGATATGCTCGCGCGAATTGCTCAGGCGGGGCACCTTGTGCTGCCCGCCAAGTTTACCACGCAGTTTCAGCCAGTCGTTGAAGAGGTTCGGTCGTGCCTCGACAATCTCCAGATGCTGGAGTGTGATGTCCTTATAGCGTTTCGCCTCGTAGTCGCTGTTGATCTCCTGCAGACGCTTGTCGAGCAGGTCGGCAAACTGCTGGAGGTCTGCTGGCCGTTTCGAGAACTCGATGAGCCATTGGTGACGGCATTTCGCCTTTTCGTCCATGAACACGGGGGCTGCCGTGTATTCCAGCACTTCAGCACCTGTCTGTTCACAGGCATAGGCCAGACCCTGTTCGGCATTATCCACGATCAGTTCCTCGCCGAAGGCATTAATGAAGTGCTTCGTGCGACCAGAAATGATAAACTTGTAGGGGTTCTTCGAGGTGAACTGGATGGTGTCGCCGATCTCGTAGCGCCAAAGGCCGCAGGTAGTGGAAATGACCATGGCGTAGTTCTTGCCCGTTTCCACTGCCCAAAGGGGTACGGGGTCGCCACCCTCCATCGGGATGAACTCGTAGAACACGCCGTAGTCAAGCATCAACAGCATCGACTTGTCCGTCGGGTCGTCCTGAATGCCGAAGAATCCCTCGCTGGCATTATAGGTCTCCATATAGTGCATCCGTGGCGAGGTGATCAGTCGTTTGTACTGCTCACGGTAGGGTGTGAAGGCCACGCCGCCGTGGAAGAACACCTCGATATTGGGCCACACCTCCTCCAGATGCGTCTTGCCAGTCATTTCCATCATGCAGGTGAGCACGGAAAGCATCCACGAAGGCACACCGGAGATATTGGTCACATTCTTGTTCATGGCCTCTTGGGCAATCCGCTCGCGCTTCACCTCGAAGTCAGAGAGCAGGGCCGTCTGCTTCTTTGGCACCCTCACAAGATTGGCCAACGGGTTGATATTCTCGATGAGGATGGCACTGAGATCACCCACCAGCGAATCTTTCAGGTTATAGTTCGGCGCATGACTACCACCAAGGATCAAAGCCCGTCCGTCAAAGAGACGGGACTGTGGGTTATTCCGCAGATAGATGGCCACGGAATCACGTCCTCCGGCATAGTGGATATTCTGCAGTCCCTCGTTGCTGACAGGGATGAACTTCGACTTGTCGTTTGTCGTGCCGCTTGACTTGGCATACCATTTCACCCGCCCAGGCCAGAGAATGTCCGTCTCGCCCTGACGCATGCGGTCTATGTCGTTCTTCAGTTCCTCGTAGGTATTCACGGGGACGTGGGCTACGAAGTCATCGTATCCTTTCATCCCTTGGAAGTCATGGTTCCGTCCGTATTCCGTATCCTTCGCCTTGTCCAACAGATGTGTGAGCACTGCCCTCTGCAGCGCCTCACCCTCATTCTGGTGCTTCTCCAAAGCATGTTGACGGGGCGTGAAGAACTTTCCGACAATCTGTGTCAGACTCATTTTATTGCGCAATTTGGGTGCAAAATTACGCTAAACTTTCGTAAGGAGGAAAAAAATTACGATTTTTTATCATATGAACGGTCTCCGCCGACATTCTTTCTCTTAATTTACCAGTCATCGTCATCGTTACCTACGATGCCGTTCTTCAGGGCTTCCTCTACCTTGTCGATGATGGCGTTGGAGTAGGCGTGGGTCATCACGAGAGCCTTGGCACAGGTACGCTTTTTGTTATCCTTCTCCACGAAGGGGTAGTGCTTGGCTATCTCCCACTGCTCGTCGTAGAGCATGGCGTTGGTCTTGTCGTCGGCCTTGCGCTTGGAGTCGCCGAGGGCCTTGTTGTTGTCATCGGCTCCCAAGGTCAGCCAGCCGCCGCTGATGTCGGCCAGTATGTCATAATTCTGGACGGTGTAGGTGACGCGCACCTTGCCTTCCTTGATGTCAAGGCGGATGACGGGGGTGATGCTGACCGAATATTTATTGACCGTGCCCATGTGCTCTGCAATGTTCTTGAGCGTACTGGAGATGATGATGCAGCCTGCCTCCTTGTCGTTGAGGGTGATGGACTGATTGTCCTTGAAGGTGGCTGTGGCCCAGTAGTTCAGGGCTACGTAGAGTTGCGACTTGGTCTTGCCCGGGGCCTCGATGACCTGTTGGTAAGTCAGACTCTCGTTCTTGTCGAGCGTCAGTCCTGAGGCCAGGTTCTTGGCAGCGTCAAGCCATTTATCACCGTAGCGCTCCTTGGCATATTTCTCCAGGTCGGCGGCTTTCATCACTTGTGCCTGGGCACTGATCATGCCACAGGCCATGAAGACGGTGGCGATAAATAATTTCAGATTCTTCATATCTTTTTCTTCTTTAGTGTTTTAGAATGATACTTGTTTTGGGGGACAAAGATACGAAAAAAAGTCTAATGAAGCAAAAGAAAGGGAAAAAATATCGTCCGCATTCCTGTGCGGACGATAAATATAAGGATGACGGCCGAAAAGACGGACAGTTACTTGAAGATCTTCTGGGCGAACATCGTCAGGTAGATGCGCCAGTTGCGCCAGATGTGACCGCCGTCGGTCTCGACATACTCGTAGGGGTAACCTTTGCTGTCCCAGTAGGCACGCAGATCAACGGTGCTCTGGTAGAGGAAGTCGGTTTTACCCATACCCATCCAGTAGAGTTTGGGCTTGCTGCCGAAGAGACGGGCTGACTGAGTCTCGAACTCGGGATTGGCCTTGATCTGCTCAGCAAAAGATGCCTGATAATTACCATTAGACAGGTGCAGACCTGCAGAGAACAGACCGAAATAGTCGAACTTCGTGGGATAGAGCAGACTGACATGGAAGGTATGGCCACCACCCATGGAAAGACCACAAATGGCACGATGGGCACGATCCTTCAGGGTGCGGTAGTTGGCATCCACATAGTTCACGATATCCATGAAACTCTCTGGGATAGAAGCAGCAGCGGGCTCGGTAGGACCAGTACCACCATCGCGGAAGCCGGGGGTGTACATACCCCAAGACCACTCACCGGGGGCAGCCTGACAGTTGGGGTTACCATTCGGCATCACCACAATCATAGGCTTTGCCTTACCCGTAGCGATCAGGTTGTCGAGAATCTGTGCAGCACGTCCGAGTTCACTCCAGGCGTTCTCGTCGCCACCAGCACCATGCAACAGGTAGAGCACTGGATACTTACCACCCTTGTCATAGCCAGCAGGGGTGTAGATGGTCATGCGGCGCTGCATCTTAAGCGTGGGACTGTTGTACCACACCTTGCTTAAGTTGCCGTGAGGCACCTCGTTCACACTGTAGAGATCACCCTTGTCACCCTTCTCGTCGCTGACGATGAAGATATTGGTGAACGATACGATGTCGCGGTTCACGTAGATGTTGGCAGGATCCTTCACACCCGTCATACCATCGATGTTGAAGGTATAACTGTACATCTCAGGAGCCAGTTTGTCGCTAGTGTAAGACCACACACCATTCTTACCTTCCTTCAACTGTGCCACACCAGGGGCATCGTAGGTACCGTAGCCTTCAATCTGGATAGGCTGGGTGGGCAGGAAGTCGCCTGTCACTTCCACCTTCACGGCCTTGGGGGCAAAGAGGTTGAATGTCACTGTGCCGTCCTTGTTGACGACGGGAGACTGAACACTGGCACTGTTGAAGAGTTTCTCCTGTGCCGAGGCTCCGAGGCAAACCATTGCCAGAGCCATCACTAAAATTGACTTTCTCATGACTTCTATTGTTATATTTATTTGAAGATTCTCTGTGCGAGTTGATGGAGGTTGTTGCGCCAGGTGTACCAGGTGTGTCCGCCTGGGGCTGTATAATACTCATACTTGATACCCTCGGCATCGAAGAGTTTCAGTGTGGCCAGACCGTTCTGATAGGCGATATCCTCAGGATCGCCCTGTGTAAAGACGAGTTGGCGCACGTTTTTCTTGATGCCGTCGGCAGCCTTGGCGAGCCGCTGACGATAGCCCTCGAACTGTTCCTGCTGTGCAGGGAACCAGCCTGCACTGAGCACCCAGAAATACTCGAACTTATCGTTGTCATTCAGGATAGTCTCCATCGTCTCCATACCTCCCATCGACAGTCCTGCCATGGCACGGTGAGCCTTATCTGTGAAGACACGATAGTTGTCCTCAATATAAGGAATGATGTTGGTAACGAGATCCTGCTCGAAGAGGGGCACCTCGTCCATCAGGTTCTGAGTGGGGATGGAACCGTTGGGCATGACCACCACCATCGGCAGCATCTTACCCTCGGCCAGCAGATTATCGAGGATGTTGCAGGCACAACCTACTCCTGGCCACGAGGCGTCATTGTCGCCACCACCATGAACCAGATAGAGAACGGGCAGTTTGTCTGTGCTCTTCTCGTAGCCAGCAGGTGTCCAGACGTGCAGACGGCGCAGGGTGTTGAGTGTCTTACTGAAGTAGTAGCGCTGGGCAATGGCTCCGTGGGGCACCTCGGCACGCATATCGTAGAACTGCTTGCCGTCGCCGATATTGGCAAGGGCAGAGGTCTCGGCTGAGAGAGCACCCTTAGGATCCTGCACCTTCACGCCATCGACGGTGAAGTTATAGCGATAGACACCGTCTTTCAAATCGGAGATGACGGCTGTCCACACGCCGTTGTCGGCTTTCGTAAACTGAAGGGGTTTGCCCCAGGGCATGGCGTCGCCGCCGAAGCCCACTTCCTTGGCATTTGGGGCGTAGATACTGAACGCCACCTTACCACCACCTAAGTTTCTCACGGGCTGCAATGTATCATTAGGCGTTGGCTGCATCTGCCACTGGGCACTAACGTTTATCGAGCCCACCATCATCAGGGTTGCTAAAAGATATTTTTTCATTTTACTTCTTGCTTCTATAGAATTTCTCAAGTGTGCGGTAGGCGTTCTCCTTTTCTGGGGAAGCAACTTCCTTCGACGTGACGTCAATCTTCATGACTGGAGCATTATCCTGGTTGTCCTTGGTGATGGCTGTCCACTGAGGGAGACCCTCACCGTTAGGATTACCCGTCTTGCAGAAGTTGGCATAGTAGGAGAGGAACAACTTGGAGATGGCGTAATCCTCTTCCTGCCAGTCATAGTACTCGTTGGTGTCGAGGGTGCCCATGGCATACTCGATGTCGGCAGAATGCACGGCACCAGGTGCGATGGCGGGCTGCTGGGCTGCAGCCTTCTTTTCTTCCTCGGTCTTCTCACGCACACCACCTGCCAAGGCACCTGTCTTGTCGCCCATCTTGGCAGAAACCTGAGGACGCGGATGCATATAGTGGTAGCGATAGACGGGCAGACCAGTCTTGGCATGGTAGTCGCAGACTTTCCATGTGGGGAAGCCGGTGAAGAGATCTGAGGCAAGGTCGAGACCTTTCTGACTCAGCACATCCTCGTCGGTCAGAATGCCGTAGGCTGTGAATATCTCGTCGGTCATATCGCCAAACTGTGCCTTCAGGGCGTTCTTATAGTTCTGGACGGTGGGAGCCTGTCCCTGGAGCACCTGCATGGGATGACCCTCCAGAGAGTTCCAGCCAGCCAGCAGCGGCACCTGAGCCTGTTCACCCTTCTCGAATACGGCATCGGCACTCTCGCTCATAAAGTAACCGTCAAGTACAACTGTGGCCATGCCTCGTGGAGGAAGGATGTTTTGTAATGAATCAGCATTCATCGCCATCGCATCAGCCAGACTGGCTATGCCAGCCTCTTTGAGAAGGGCGGCACCGGCAGCATCGGCATCGGTCTGCGTTGAGGGTTGATAAGGCAGCACTTCGGCACCCGACGAGAGCATGGCCCCTGCAATGAGGTCTTTGGAGAGGGGCGAGCACATCAGGAGTGATACAGAGAACGAACCGGCCGACTCACCGACGATGGTGATACGGTTAGGATCACCGCCAAAGGCTGTAATATTCTCCTTCACCCACTTGATGGCAGCCACCTGATCGAGGAAGCCGAAGTTACCGCTTCCCTTGTAGTCGGAAGCCTCTGTGAGTTCAGGGTGGGCGAAGAATCCGAACACGCCCTCACGGTAGTTGGCCGTCACGCCGATGACACCTTCCTTGGCAATAGAAGAACCGTCATAGCGTGGTTCACTGCCAGAGCCGGCCATCAGACCGCCACCGTTGAAATAGATCAGTACCGGCAGAGCGTCTGCCGTGGTGGCTGCTGTTGTCCAGATATTGAGATAGAGACAGTCCTCGCTGCGGCCAGGACCACGGAAGTTCATGTCACCGAAGACGTTAGGCTGCATGGGGTCGTCGCCAAACTGCTTGGCCTCACGAATACCCTCCCATGCCTGAACAGGCTGTGGGGCCTTCCAACGGAGATCGCCTACGGGTGCCTGTGCAAAAGGTACTCCAAGGTATTTCTTTACACCGTCCTCTTCGAAACCTTCAAGGATGCCATACTGGGTTTTTACCTGAAGGGCAACATCTTCGCCCTTCTTCTGCGTGCAAGCACTGAGGATTGCCATACCAGCCACGGCTAGTATTGCGAATGTTCTGATTTTCTTAGCCATCATTTATCTCTTTAAAAGGTTGAGTTTCACAT
Organism: Prevotella sp.; assembly: GCA_017430675.1. The sequence goes on along the minus strand of JAFRMM010000058.1, from coordinate 3,685 downwards.
TGGGTTTCATCACGTTGTTCACTTTCTTGGTCCAGGCTTTCACCTTGGCAGTAGCCTTGGCCTCCACATCGTTGGCCGATGAGCAGATCATGAAGGTATAGACACCTGCATCCGTCTTCCAGGCTGAGGCCTTCTCGTTGAATGAGGCGAGATCCTCCGTGGCGACCTTCATGGTGACGGTCTCTGTCTCACCAGGCTGCAGGAGTTTCGTCTTGGCATAGTTGCGCAGTTCCTTCTCAGGCTTGTTGGCCTTCTTGCTGTTGGGGGCAGCCACGAACAGTTCCACGACGTTGCGGCCTGCCTTGTCGCCTGTGTTCTTCACATCTACCTTGATGGTGATGACATTACCATCTACTGAACACGTCAGGTTCTCATAGCCGAAGGTGGTATAACTCAGGCCAAAGCCAAAGGGATAGGCCACAGGCTTGCCAAACGAGTCGAAGTAACGATAGCCCACGTAGATATCCTCCTCATAGTTGGTATAGTCGATATTTGCCTGCGGCTGACGGTCCTTGGGGGCCTGATCCTTGTTATAGCCCCACATGAACATGGCACCCAGTGTCTTGTCATCCACATTGGCCGGGAAGTTCTTATCGGCATAAGCATCACCGTATTTGATCTGGAAGGTCATGGGCAGTTTGCCAGAGGGGTTCACCTTACCAGAGAGCACGTCGGCCACGGAGAAACCACTCTCCTGACCACCCTGCCAGGTGCATACCAGTGCATCCACCTGATCCTGCCACGAAGCCACGTCGATAGGACTGCAGATGTCGAGCAGCACCACGACCTTCTTCCCCTTGGCGTGATAGGCCTCACTGACGGCCTTGATCAACTGGGCCTCACCCTCCTTCAGGTAGAAGTCGCTCTCGCTGCGGTCAGCGGCCTCACCGCTCTTACGACCCAGGGAGATAATGGCCACGTCGCTACCCTCGATGGCCGCATTCAGTTCGTCAGCCGTGAACTGCTTCTCCTCGGCACGGGCAGGAGGTGTCAGCGAGAAGGGAGGACGACCGTTGGGGAAGAGTCTCTTCTCCTCGTCGGCGATATGCTTGGTATAGACACCGATGAGCGGCTTATACACCTCGTAGCCAGCCGAGCGCAGACCCTCGATGAGCGATACGGTATAGTGGCCTACGGATGTGCCTCCGAAACCAGAGCCACCAGAGATCCAGTCGTAGGAGGTGCAGCCGAAGAGAGCCACTCTTAGAGGTGAGGGGTGAGAGGTGAGAGGTAAGAGATTACCAAGAGGCAGAGTGCTTTCATTTTTAAGAAGTACGATACCGTCGGCACCCACCTCACGCACCACCTGGGCATGAGCCCTCAGATTCTCCTCGGAGCACATAGGCACACAACAGGGCTTATCGCACTTATGACCTGTATTCTTGAAGTTATGCGTCTTCACCACATATTCCAAGATACGCTTCACGTTGGCGTTCAGGATATCCATCGACAACTCTCCACTCTTGGCGGCGGCGAGGATGGCCAGATACTGCTTGTCCTGTCCTGGCTGCAGCATGTCATTACCGGCCTTCATGGCGGCTACGGCATCGTCGCCAGCGTTCCAGTCAGAGACATACATACCCTTCCAGCCCCACTCGTCGCGGACGATGGTGGTCAGCAGTTCATAGTTCTGCAAGGCATACGGACCATTCAGTTTATTATAAGAGGTCATGATGGTCCAGGGGTTGCTCTCCCTGATCATGATCTCGAAAGCCTTCAGGTAGATCTCACGGAGGGCGCGCTGCGACATCTGTGAGATGTTATTGTTACGATTCGTCTCCTGATTATTGGCGATGAAGTGCTTCGGACAGGCGGCCGTTCCCTCACTCTGCACACCGTTCACATAACCAGCGGCGATGGTGCCAGAGAGGTAGGGATCCTCCGAGTAGTACTCATGATTACGACCACAGAGCGGATTACGGATCAGGTTCATCGAGGGCGACAGGATCCAGTCGAGACCGAACTCCTTCACCTCGTTGCCGATGCCCTGTCCCACCTTGAAGGCAGCCTCACGGTCCCATGTCGAGGCGAGTGTCATCGAAGCCACGAAGTCTGTGGGGTAATAGTCGCGATGGTCCCAGGCACGCTTGCTGTCCATGCGCAGACCCTGCTGGGAGTCGGCACAGTAGGTCTCAGGGATACCCAGGCGGGCGATACCGAAACTGCTGCCGGCCGTACCAGGGAACTTGGCATCGTCGTTGAAGTGCATACCACAACCCAGTACCAGATGGCACTTCTCCTCAAGTGTCATGGCGTTAATCACTTCGTCGATGTTTGCTGCCGTCAATGTCTGGGCAGACAAACGAAGGCTGTAGCCGCACATAGCGGCCACAGCCACAACAACCAAACTAATCTGATGAATCGAAAATCTCATTGTTCTTTTTTATTTTAGTTATTACTTTTGTCGTTGCAAAGATACGAAATCATTTTGGATTTCCGAGTGCAAAGGTAGATGTTTTTTCCCATACCGCCTTTCTCACCTGTTCTTTTGTTTTTCGCCTGTGTTCAAAACCGTTTTCTTCCTTTCTGATTCGTTCAAATCCTTTCCGATTTGTTCAAAAGCCAAGATTTTTCAGATAATATTTGGATTTATGCGCACTTATTCGTACCTTTGCCCAAAGACTATAGTGTATGAAGTCAGTATTACTATTTCTAACGACGATGATCATGATGAATTCTTGTAACGGACAGACGAAGGCGCCAGTGGTGAGACCAGCCACACAGGCGGGACGATTCTATGAGGGTGATCCTCGGATACTGAGCCACGAGGTCGATAGTCTGATGGCGTGCCATGCCAACGACGGCATATTGGATTGTGTGGCGGCACTCATCGTGCCCCATGCTGGCTATTACTTCTCAGGCAACGTGGCGGCCTCGGCCTACGCCCTGCTCAATCCCCAGAAGCCTTACAAGCGGATCTTCCTCTTGGGGCCGAGTCATCACGAGTGGCTCAATGGGGCCTCGGTGAATGACGAGGTAGATTATTATGCGACACCGTTGGGGAATGTACCTGTGGATCGAGAGGTGGCCCGAAAACTGATAGAGTCGGACAGCGTCTTCTCCTATCAGCCCAAGGCCCACGACCGCGAGCATTGTCTGGAGGTGCAACTGCCCTTCCTGCAAAGACGGTTCAAGGACGTGCCGCCCATCGTACCTATCATTATATCCACCAACGACTTCTCGAAACTGAAGCGCATGGCCGAGGTATTGAAGCCCTGGCTGACGGACGAGAACCTCTTCGTGATCAGCAGCGACTTCTCCCATTATCCGTCGTATGAGGATGCCAAGACGGTGGATGCCAAGACGGGCAAGGCCATCGAGACTGGCGATGTGGAGCAGTTCATTGCCACCATCGAGGCCAACGAGCGGAGTGGCATCCGTAACCTCGCGACGAGTGCCTGTGGCGAGTTCCCCATCATCACACTGATGCTCATGCTTGACGGCCAGTATCAGGTGAAACACATCATGTACCAGAACTCCGGCGACATCGACAACCACGACCATAGCCGTGTGGTGGGATACCACGCCTTCGCCATCCTGCGAGGAGAGGAAAAGAGTTTTACCCTCTCTGATGATGAGAAACAAATGCTGAAGAAGATCGCCTACGAGAGCATCAAGGACTCGTTGGAGAATCAGGGGGACAGGGGTCAGGGGGACAGGTCGCGTGATTCTATCCAGAATCATG
>JAFRMM010000057.1 GCA_017430675.1 Prevotella sp. | reverse complement strand
TTGATCTCGTGGGCACCCGTGTGGTTCAGGTCCTCCCGCTTCAGGTACAGTTGACAACCGTACTGCTCACTCATGCGCTTGGCAAAGTAGAGGGGTGACGGCCTACCAACGTAGTCTTTCAGCAAGGCGTGATACTCGGCCTTGAACTCTTCACTCTCGATGATCGGCAGATAAGCATCCTGCAGGTCGTGTACGCACTTGTAGAGAATCTCGGGCACGTAGGCACCACCGAACTCTCCGTAAAAACCTCTTTCATCTACGAAATAACTATCCTTGCACTTTCTCTTAATCGAATCCTTCATATCTCTTTTACTTTTGTCTTCTAAACTAAAAATGGCCCGTCGCGTCGCGACGAGCCATTATGAATATATACACGGCTGTGAGCCTCGCGACTTGTTTAATCTCGAGAGCGCCACCACCAGATGTTGTTCATACTCTTCATATCGTTTTCTATCGATTCGGCTGCAAAGTTATACATATTTCTGATACTGTGCAAACTTTTTGGCGTTTTTTTTAATAAAATGAAAGAAAAAGTGCATTTTTACCGACTCAGGTATTCTCTGACGTCCTTCCAGTGATAGTACGGACCACTGGCTGACTTCAAGGCTGGCACACTGGTCTCGTTCTCGTTGAGCAGGAACTTCACGAGGATATCGTCTGAGCCCTCTTTCCGATAGAAGATGATCTGGATATTGGCGGCCATCGGGATGATCTTGTCGATGGAGCACGACTTATAGATGTTCGGAATATCTGTTGTGGCGCCAACGGCCTCTTTCAGTCCTAAGAGATAGGCCAGCGGCAGCACGCTGCTGTCGTGGCTGAAACGCAGGGTGGCGGTGGGAACGCCTGCCTTGATCGCTTGGTTGGCGATGCTCACGATGCTGTCGAGTACCTCTTTCTGCATGAGCGCATTAGGGGTGCCGCCAGGTACCAAACCTGTTTCTAACAGCCAACCGGCATTATAGCCCTGCCACATATTAAACAGTTCCTCCTTGGTGAAGACATCGATCAGTTCGATGCCGAGTTCAGGCACGTTCTGCAGGTCTTCCGCCACGTTATAGAGGGCTTCCATCAGGTCGCGCCCATTCACAAACGTCTCGGCTTTCTTTACGTCGGTAAAGAGCGATACCATCAGTCGGGTGGGGTTGTGCGCACCTTCGAAGATGGCGGAGCGCTGCTGCTCGTAAACCTCGCTCTGTGGAGTTGGCTTGATCTCCAGGTCGTAATCCTCGACCACCCACTTGAAGTCGTGCTTGCTGGCATCCATCGTGATATCCAGGGCAGGGTTCAGCGATTGCAGTTCCTGACAGAAGTTAAACATCGAGAGCATGACACGGCGCGAGGTAGACGACTTGGCATCGATCTTCAGCGGTTGTGATAAGAGTTCTGGAAATCGCTCGTACATACGGTGGGCGATATCGTGGTGCTGCTTGGCACCGAGTTTCGAGAGGTCGCCGTCACGATGCCAGGCATCGGCATAGCCTATGCGCAACTTCCCCAGAACATCCTCACCTAATGTAGAGAGGATGCCCATCTGCTGGGCCGTGTCGAGTTTGTTGATCGCTGTCACGTAATACTCGTTGTTCGACATATAGCGCGAGCCGTGGCGCCCATAGTGGCATATATAAAAAGGTACGTAACCCTCTGGGGCTTTTGTCAGTTTCTGTTGCTTCGGACCTGGGTAGGCGAAATAGTTAGACCCCGTGCGGTAGATATCCCCGAAGATCTCTTTCTTTGAGGTCTGGGCGAGCGCTTCGCTAAATGATAAATGACAAATGATAAATGATAAAACTATCAGGAGTCTTCTGTTAATCGTCTTCATCGTCTTCTTCTTTTACAATGATGGTTTTATACGTGATATTGGCTTCTTTCAGCATGTGACGGTAGTAGGCATCGACATCTTTCCAGTGGTAGAAGGGATAGCAGTCGGTAGCAATGGGAACAGAGGTCTCGTTCTCGTTCATCAGGAATTTCACGAGGATATCATCGGAGCCCTGCTTGCGGAAGAAGATCATCTGGATATTACCTGCCATTGGGATCAGACGGAAGAGGGAGAAGTGGTTGTGGAGATCTGCCATATCATCCGTACCGCCAATGGCCTCTTTCACACCGAGGATAAACGCGAAGGGCAGCACGACACTGTCATGGCCGAAGCGCAGACGAACGCCACTCTTGCCAGAGGCTATCATCTGTTCTGCCTCGTCGAGGAAGTTCCTCAGTAGCGGGTAGATGGCATAGTAGTTGTGCTGTGAACCGGGCATCAGTCCCTCCCACAGACACCAACTGGCGTTATAGGCCCTGAAGCCGTCGATATACTCGTCGTCCGTAAACAGATCCTTGAAACTGAGATCCAACTCTGGCAGACAGTCCATATCTGCCCTGATGTTCCACAGACCGTTCGTAAACTTATAATGGTCGATAAACTCTCCTGCACGCTCAGGATCGGTAAACAGCATCTCGAACTGATGGCGCCCGTTGAGCATCTCGTGGCGGAACTTGTCGAGTTTCTCGTAGAGTGCCCCGTCAGTCTCCGACTTGGGAATCTCGATGCTGTCGTTGGGGATGATGTAGTACATGTCGTGCTCGCTGGCATCCATCGTGATCTCCAGTTGGGGGTTCATGATCATCAGTTCCTGACAGAAGTTGGCCATGCTGAGCATGCAGCGCCTGACGGTCGATGAATTGGCCTTCACCCTGATGGGCTGACTCATCAGTGAGGGATAGTTCACGCACAGACGATGGGCGATAGCCCTGTGCTGACGGCCTCCCAACGGTGTCAGGTCTCCCACGCGCTGTTTGGCATCCGCATAGGCGATGTTCAGTCTCCGCAGCACGTCCTCACCGTAGGGTGTCAGCAGTCCTAACGTCTTGGCAGTGTCCATCTTGCTGATGGTGTAGTCGTAGTGCTCGTTGCCTGTCATATAGCGGGCACCGTGACGACCGTAGTGACTCACGTAGAAAGGCTCATACCCGTCAGGGGCGGGTGTCACATGACCCGTAGGGTTGGGATAATTGCAGTAATTCCCGCTCGCCAGGTCTAAATGAGCGCGGAGTTCGGTTCTCGATGTTTGCGCCATGGTGGCCAGACTGAGTCCTGCCATCAGGCATAGGGTAGTAAATTTATGGTTCATAACTAAGTGCAAAGATACTGATAATTCTTTTATCTTCCAAGTTTTTTGAAACTTTTCCAGTCAGATATAATTTATTTCCCAAAATTATCAAGGATTTATGTAAAAAGTTACGGGGAAAATTGAAATTCTCCGTAACTTTTTACACTTTTCCTATCAAAACGCCCTCAAGTGCCTGTCCCCAAGGCTAAATTTTTTCTTGAATTCCAGGTTTTCGCCATACGAGGAAGGGGTAACATAGTCCATGAAATAAGCGAGCGAATCGAAATTGACGCTGTCCAGACGATCCATGTTATCCATCAGATACTTGGTGATGTTGTATTCTATCTCTTCTTCTTCCAAGATTTTCCGCACCTTCTCTATACTCTCATCGATGTCGTTGATGATGGTCATAGCCATTAGTCGCCGTGCCTGATTGGCCTGACGTTCTTCGATGTAGTGCGCCGTGCCGAAGGTGAGCACGATGGAGATGGTAGTGCCGAGGATAGTCAGCAGCAGTTCCTTCATCATGCTCCCACCCGTCAGTTTGCGCCCGAACTTGGGCATCTTGAATTTCACGTTCATAATGACAACTTCGGCTCTTGGCGGTCCTCACCGTCGGATTACTTGTTCTTCTTTGCCTTCTTCATGTATTTGCGGTATGCCTCGACCAGTTGCTGGCGGCGCTCGGGCGTGACGGTAATCAGCCGCGCATTTGCCCCCTCCTGCGGCTTCACGCCGTCCTTGTCGTAGTAGAAGTTGAACTCCCACTGGCCGTGCAGGTCGTCGGTGACCGTGC
>JAFRMM010000005.1 GCA_017430675.1 Prevotella sp. | reverse complement strand
TCTGGTTTCACCGCTAAGTTGGCTGGTACAGAGCGTGGCATCACCGAGCCCACTCCTACCTTCAGTGCTTGCTTCGGCCAGGCATTCCTCGAGTTGCACCCCACCAAGTACGCTGAGGAACTGGTGAAGAAGATGGAGAAGAGCGGTGCCAAGGCATACCTCGTGAACACGGGTTGGAACGGTACCGGCAAGCGTATCTCCATCAAGGATACACGTGGCATCATCGACGCCATCCTGGGCGGTGCCATCCTGAACGCTCCCACGAAGAAGATTCCTTACTTCGACTTCGAGGTTCCCACACAACTCGACGGTGTGGCATGGGGTATTCTCGATCCTCGCGACACCTATCAGAACCGCAACGAGTGGGAGGAGAAGGCCAAGGATCTCGCTGGCCGCTTCATCAAGAACTTCAAGAAGTACGAGGGCAACGAGGCCGGTAAGGCTCTGGTCGCTGCAGGCCCGAAGTTGTAAGAAGTAAGAAGCATTTTGACCTACATCAAAATAAGGGGTGGTTTCTGATGAAATCGCCCCTGTTTTATTGTCTATACTCCCAAAACTTCATACCTTTGCACTACGTAATCGTGAGATTACATCTTTTATTCATTAGGTTAGTAGTTTAAGGTAAAGATTATGTTATTAGATTTTCAAACAACGGTTATGTTGGCTGTTGTGTCAGTAGTAACAATGCTAAGCATCTTTACGCTGATGCATACCGATGTACGTTGAAAGGAGTGCGGGGTGAGTGATTCATACCGCACTCTTTTTTTATCCCAAAACCCTAAACTAACTTAAAATCGGTCAAATTATAACATATTTTCTTTAATTATAAGGTGAAAATGGCTCATATTTGCGGAAATGTGCGTAAATTTGCAGCCAAATTGTGACGAAATAGAATCCTCTTTCAATGAAAAGATATATTTTTGCACTCTGTATCGTGCTTTCAGGGGTGTTTCTATATACCTCCTGTCTGGGCTCAGACAACAACAGTGAAGTGACTGTCTATGATGACATGGCTATCACTGGGTTCAGTCTGGCAACGGTCAACAGATACATCCATACCACGTCCAAGAAAGGCACGGACTCCATCTACAAGAAGACCCTGACATCCGCAGCGCTGCCCACCTTCACCATTGAACAATATCCCGACGCACAGAACCAGTACAAGATCTACAATACAGACTCACTGCCTCAGGACTGTGACCTGAAGCATGTGCTGGCCACCATCAGTACCAGCACCTACAGTGGCAGCATCGCCATCAAAAGTGCCAATAGCGATACGCTCTACAATTACGCCAGCACAGACTCCCTGGACTTCTCGACCATCCGTGAGATCCGTGTCTATAACAACACCCTGCAGAAATTCCGTGCCTATCAGGTGAGCGTCAACCAGCATCAGGTGGATACGGACAGAATCCTCTGGGAGCAGATGACGACGGAGGACGTACAGTCTGAAACTAATCAGGTGATTATTAATCTTGACGGCTCGTTTATCGGATCCGGCACAAAAGAAGCCTACGCCCTCAGTCAGGACGGGCAGTTGATGGTGAGCACCGATGGAGGCGAGACCTGGACGCCCGACAACATCGACGACGATCCCGCCCTGCTGCCCACAGACAATATCGCCTTCGTGTCCGTGCCCTTTGCCGCCAACGACTCCACCGACTATCAACTCATGGTAGGCACCACCCCCAACTATCCGAAGGGTTGCGTGGTGTGGCGGAAGATTGCGGAGTATGCCTCTGGCAGCGCCCCCTCGAAGTGGGTACTCCTACCCGTAGAGAATTACAACACCTACGCTCTCCCCTGGCTGGAGCATATCAACCTGCTCAGTTACAACGGACTTATACTGGCTATTGGCAACGACGGAAAGATTTACCAGAGTCGCGACCAGGGACTCACCTGGAAGGTGACTTCAACATATACCCTCCCCGAAGGACTGGTGTCTAACGACCTCAGTGCCTGGACCGTCGGCGATTATATCTGGCTTGTGGGCAACGACACAGGCGAGGCGTGGCGAGGCATAAAGATAGAATGACGTGAGGAAGTTACTGGCAGTCGTACTCATCCTGACAGCAGCCGCTACTGCAAAGGCCCAGGACGAACCTGAATACAGGCTGGAACTGGGGGCTAATGTGGGACTGATCACCTACACAGGCGATTTCAACGGCAATCTCCTGAAAGGGATGCAACCCTGGGGAGCCCTGACGGCCAGATACCACATCAACCCCCGGATGGCCCTGATGATGGACATCGGAACGGGAAGGATCACCGGCTCTACGGACGATGCCGAGACCTGGTATCCGACAGAGCGCTACGAGTTCAGCAACCAGATCACCGAAGCCGACATCCGCTATGAGTACAACTTCTGGGCATACGGCACAGGACGGGAATACAGAGGCGCACGGAGAGTCGTACCGTTCATCACCATAGGTCTGGGACTGACCCACCACAGCGGCGACGGCAGTGGTATCACGGCCAACCTGCCCATCGGTGCAGGCATCAAATGGAAGATTGCGACACGGGTGAACCTCATAGCCGAATGGGCGATGCGCTTCACACCCAGTGATCAACTCGACGGCAGGAAAGACGTCTATGGGATTAAGAGCAGCGGACTCTTCAAGAACTCAGACTGCTACAGCGTGCTCCAACTGGGAGTCACCTATGACCTGTGGGCGAAATGCAAAACATGTAATAACGACAGAGACTGAATATATGAAAGAACTTTTGGACATGAACCGTATTCCTCAGCATATTGCCATCATCATGGACGGCAACGGGCGCTGGGCCAACGAGCGTGGGAGGGAGCGCAGTTTCGGACACCAGGCTGGTGTGGATGCCGTACACTGCATCACCTCTGAGTGTGTGAGACTGGGTGTCAAATACCTGACGCTCTATACTTTCTCCACGGAGAACTGGAACCGCCCTGCCGATGAGGTGGCAGCCCTGATGGGACTGATCCTGACGTCCTTAGAGGAAGAGATCTTCATGAAGAACAACGTGCGCTTCAAGATGATCGGTGACATGGCCCGTCTGCCGGAGATCGTGCAGGAGAAGATCAAGGAACTGGAAGACCACACCGCCGGAAACACCGCCATGACTGCCGTCATCGCCCTGAGTTACTCGTCAAGATGGGAACTGGTGAAGGCCACCAAGGAGATTGCCCAAGGCGTCAGCGACGGGAAATACAAGACCGACGACATCACTGAGGAGTTTATCAGTCAGCATCTGGAGACGGCCTTCATGCCGGATCCCGACCTGCTGATCCGCACGGGCGGCGAACTTCGCATCTCCAACTACCTGCTCTGGCAGATCGCCTATTCGGAACTGTATTTCTGCGACACCTATTGGCCTGACTTCAACGAAGAAGAACTCTACAAGGCCATCTACAATTACCAGAGCCGTCAGCGCCGTTTTGGAAAGACCGAGGCACAGGTGGAAGAAGAAGAGGTAAAAAAGTAAAAAGGTAAAAAAAGAAAGTGACTTTTAATTTATATATAAATAAGGTATTGGGTATGGTAAAATGGGTTTTACCTTTTTACCTTCTTACCTTTTTACCTTTAATCGCTTCTGCTCAGGATAAAATTGTGAATCCCGACATCTCCTATGCCGGTACGCCCCGTACCTGTGAGATTGCCGGTATCGCCGTGGAAGGGGTTGAGGGCTACGAGGACTATGTGCTCACGGGTCTCTCCGGACTGACGGTGGGCCAGCAGATAGATGTGCCAGGCACCCAGATTACGGAGGCCGTGAAGCGTTACTGGCGCAACGGTCTGTTCTCGAAGGTCAGCATCACCGCTGACTCCATCGTCGGTTCCAAGATCTATCTCTGCATCCATTTGGGTCTGCGCCCCCGCATCAGCGCCATCACCTATCATGGCATCAAGAAGGCGGAGCGTGAGGATATGGAGACAAAACTCGGTATGGTGAGGGGCAATAGCCTGACGCGTAACGTCATCGACCGTGCCAAGATCCTGGCCAAGAGATACTTCGATGAGAAAGGCTATAAGAATGCGGAGATCGAGATTAACCAGATCGATGATGCCGAGCACCCCGGACAGGTCATCCTCGACGTGAATATCGACAAGAAGGCCAAGATGAAGGTGCACGAACTGATCTTTGACGGCAACGAGAAACTGAAGGACGGCAAGATCAAGGGCTCCCTGATCAGCAAGGGCGCCTTCGGAAAGATCCACGAGGCTGGCAAGTTCAGCAACATGTTCAAATCGAAGAAATTCACCGACGAGCGCTATAAGGAAGCCAAGCAGGCACTGATCGACAAGTACAACGAACTGGGTTTCCGCGATGCCACCATCCTTGAGGACTCCATCAGCACCTACGACGACAGGCATGTCAATGTCTATGTGAAGATCGATGAGGGTGAGAAATACTTCATCCGCGACATCACCTGGGTGGGCAACACCGTTGTCACCACCGACTACCTGAATGCCGTGCTCAACATGAAGAAGGGCGACATCTACAACCAGAAGCATATCAACAAGCGCCTGAAGGAAGACGATGACGCTGCTGGTAACTGGTACTATAACAACGGTTATGTGTTCTCGAACATCGACCCGGTGGAAGTGAACATCGTGGGCGACTCCATCGACCTGGAGATGCGCGTCACCGAGGGTCCGCAGGCTCACCTGAACCATATCCGTATCTACGGCAACGACCGTCTCTATGAGGAGGTGGTGCGCCGTGAACTCCGTACGAAGCCCGGCGACCTGTTCAACAAGGAAGCCCTGCAGCGCTCCCAGCGCGATATTGCTTCCATGGGATTCTTCGATCCTGAAAAGGTGGTGCCCGACATCAAGCCCAACTACGAGGACGGTACCGTGGATGTCAACTGGCAACTGGAGCAGAAGTCCAACGACCAGTTGGAATTCTCCTTGGGATGGGGACAGACGGGTATCATCGGAAAGATCGGCATCAAGTTCAACAACTTCTCCATCCGTAACCTCTTTGGCAAGAACAAACTGCACCGCGGCATCCTGCCCTACGGCGACGGTGAGCAACTGGGCTTCAGTTTCCAGACCAACGGTAGTTACTACAGTTCGCTGAGCGCCAACTACGGCACGAACTGGTTTGGCGGCAAGCGCCCGAACAGTTTCAATGTCGGTGCCTACTATTCCCACCAATCGGATATCTCCAGTTACTACCGTAACAACTCGTTCTATAACAATTACGCGATGTACAGTTACGGTTACGGCTCCTACAATAATTACTACTATAATTACGACTCGATGCTCGACGATGACAAGACGATGACCGTCTTCGGTGCCAGCATCGGATGGGGAAAGCGCCTGCGCTGGCCCGACGACTATTTCCAGTTCTCGGCCACCCTCGGCTACACCCGCTATATGTTACGCGACTGGAGTTACTTCTATATTCACAACGGAAACTGTAACAACATCAACCTCGGCTTGGCCTTGTCGCGTACCTCTACCGACAACCAGTTGTTCCCGCGCCGCGGTTCGGAGTTCCTGTTGTCCGCGACACTCACGCCCCCCTGGTCTGCCTTCGACGGCAAGGACTACGCCAATCTGGCCAAGAACGCCAACTCCGCCTCCTACGAGGACGAGTTGCAGGATATGTACCGCTGGATTGAGTACCATAAGTGGAAGTTCAAACTCCGCTCGTTCACGGCCCTCACTGGCGGTCAGAAGTGCCTGGTGCTGATGACGCGTGTGGAGATGGGCCTGTTGGGTGCCTATAACCAGAATAAGCGTTCACCGTTTGAGACTTTCTACGTCGGTGGTGACGGAATGAGCGGCTACTCCTACGGCTATTCGGAAGAGACCATCGGTCTGCGCGGCTACGAGAACGGTTCTATCTCCTATTCCTCGGCCTACGAGACGATGATGAAGGGCGGCACGATCTCCTCCTACAACTCCTACGCCTACGACCGTTTCACACTGGAACTGCGCTATCCGTTCATGCTGGGTAACACCACCATCTACGGCCTCGGTTTCCTCGAAGGCGGTAATGCCTGGGCCAATGCCAAGGACTTCAATCCGTTCAAGATGAAGCGCTCCGCCGGTATCGGCGTCCGCATCTTCCTCCCGATGGTGGGTCTGATGGGTATCGACTGGGCCTACGGCTTCGACAACGTCTGCACCGACTATAGGAACGGTGGCTCATGGTCGAAAGGTGGCAGCAACTTCCACTTCATCCTCGGTCAGGAGTTCTAAACCTTTTTATATTTTCAACGTCTAATAGATGTAACAACAAAAAAGAGAAAGAATATGAAGAAACTAATGATCTGTGCAATCTGCGTCATCTGTGGTTTGACTTCAGCCCAAGCCCAGAAGTTCGCACTGGTGGATATGGAGTATATCCTCAAGAATATCCCTGCCTACGAACGGGCCAATGAACAACTGGATCAGGTGTCAAAGCAGTGGCAGGCTGAAGTAGATGCCATCACCACCGAGGCCCAGACACTCTACAAGAACTACCAGAACGAGGTGGTCTTTCTCTCCAAGGAACAGAAGAAAGCCAAGCAGGATGCCATCGTGGAGAAAGAGAAGGAAGCCGCCGACCTGAAGAAGAAGTATTTCGGCCCCGAGGGTGAACTCTTCAAGAAGCGCACCGCCCTGATGGCCCCCATCCAGGACGAACTTTATAACGCCATCAAGGACATTGCCGAACTGCGCGGCTATCAACTCGTGCTCGACCGTGCCAGTAACATGGGAATCATCTTCGGTTCCCCCAAGATCGATATCAGTTCTGAAGTTTTAAGGAAATTAGGATACTAATTAAAGATTAAACATTAATATTAGGAAATGAAAAAGATTATTATCTGCGCTATTTGCGCTATCTGCGGTTTCACCACCGCCAACGCACAGGGTAAGTTCGGCCATGTCGATACTCAGGAGATCATTCAGGCTATGCCCGAGTATAACAAGGCTAAGACGGAGATCGATGCTCTCCAGGCTCAGTATGAGGCCGACCTGAAGTCGATGCAGGATGAACTCACGAAGAAGGCTGAGGCTTTCGACAAGGAGCAGGCCACCCTGCCCGATAACATCAAGCAGCGCCGCCAGACTGAACTGCAGGATATGTATCAGAAGATCCAGCAGAGTTATCAGGACAACCAGCAGGCTCTGCAGAAGGCCTCTCAGGAGAAGATGCAGGCCATCACCGCTAAGGTGCTCGATGCCATCAAGGCCGTGGGCCAGGAAGGCAGTTTCGTCATTATCAACGAGATCAATGCCGGTATCCCCTATATCAGCACGACCCTCTCTACCGACGTCACTGCACAGGTCAAGGCAAAACTCGGTCTGAAGTAAGATGAAAAGACTGGTAAGTGTTATTGTATTAGTATGCGCCGTCCTGGGCCTCTCGGCTCAGGACGCTGCCACTTCTTTCCGCTTCGGCTACCTCAGTTACGGGGCTGCCCTCTACTCGATGGCCGACTATGTAGCCGTGCAGCAGAAGATGGATGAACTGAAGGCACAATATCAGGCCGAGACCAAACGGGTGGAAGACGAGTTCAACCGTAAGTATGAGGATTTCCTCGACGGTCAGCGCGACTTCCCCAAGACCATCCTCCAGAAGCGGCAGACGGAACTTCAGGAACTGATGGCGAAAAACATCACCTTCAAGGAGGACAGCCGTCAGGAACTGGCTCAGGTAGAGACCGACATGATGGCTCCGCTGAAGACCCGTCTTATCGAACTGCTCGACAAGATCGGTCGCGAGCGCGGCTATGCCTTCATCATCGACACCGACACCAACGCCCTGCCCTTCATCAATCCCGAACAGGGCGACGACATCAACGAGTACGTGCAGAATGCTCTCAAGTAGTCCCGGCCCCATCGGTGTCTTCGACAGCGGCTACGGCGGACTGACCATTCTACACAGTATCCGCCAGCAACTTCCCCAATACGACTATCTCTATCTGGGCGACAACGCCCGGGCCCCATACGGACCACGCAGTTTCGACGTGGTCTATGAGTTTACGCGCCAGGCTGTGCTGAAACTCTTCGGGATGGGCTGCCACCTGATCATATTAGGCTGCAACACTGCCTCGGCCAAGGCCCTGCGCACCATCCAGCAGCACGACCTGCCGCAGATCGACCCTGAGCGCCGCGTGCTCGGCATCATCCGCCCCACGGCAGAGGTCATCGGCGACCTCACTACCACCAAGCATGTCGGTGTGCTCGCCACCGAGGGCACCATCAAGAGCGAGAGTTATAACCTCGAGATCCAGAAACTCCACCCTGACATCACCGTCACAGGCGTCGCCTGTCCGTTCTGGGTGCCGCTCGTCGAGTACAACGAGGCCGACTCCCCCGGTGCCGACTACTTCGTGAAAAAGCGCATCGACCAGATCATGCAGAAGGATCCCCAGATCGATGCCATCATTCTCGGCTGCACCCATTATCCCCTACTCATGCCGAAGATCCTGAAATACCTACCCGCAGGCGTGCGCATCATCTCCCAGGGGGAATACGTGGCCAGCAGTCTGAAAGCCTACTTGGAGCGCCATCCGCAGATCGAGCAGCAGTGCTCCCAGGGTGCCACCACCCACTACCTCACCACAGAGAATCCTGACAAGTTCAAGGAGTCCGCACAGGTTTTCCTCCACGAAGACATCACCGTCGAGAATATTACTTTAGGATAGTCCGTTTGAGGTTTCAAAAGGGCCACCAAGTCTTCCTACGGAGCCTCCATATTGTTCTATAGTGGCTCCGTACGAATGAATTCTCGATAGAATTGCACGGAATAGTACCGCCTGACATCCGACACCTCATCTATCAGGATCGGATTAACCTTCTACCGCGCGCGTGGGAGGAAACGCTATTCCTTATCGAGGTAGCCCTTGTAGTAATTCTCGAGGTAGTCCTTCAGGGCGACGTGCCAGTCGCGCATGGCACTGACACCACGGAGGTTGAGTTTACGCGTCCAGAGGCGCTCGGAGGCGGGACGGTCGGCGAAGTACTCCTTGGCGAAGTACTCTGAGGTGACCACGTTGATCTTCACCTCCTGCTCCAGCCCGAGGATCCTCAGCATCTCCTGGCAGACCTCCAGACGGCTGGTCTGACCACCGCAGACACAGTTGTAAAGTCCCCAGTACTCCTTCTGGATGAGGTTCTTCACCGTACGGGCGAAGTCCTGCGTGTAGGTGGGTGTGCCGTCCTTGTCATTGACGATGAAGAGTTCCTTCTTGCCGTCCTTCAGTTGCTTCATGATCTTCTGGATGAACTTCTTGTCCTTCGAGGGGCCCGAGCCCATCATCCAGCCGGCACGGCAGACGAGGTAGCGGAAGGCGTTCTCAACCACGAAGCGCTCACCCATGTACTTCGAGCGGGCATAGACGCCCAGGGGGTTGGGCTGGTCCCAGTCGTCGTAGAGCGGCTTCTTGCCGTCGAAGATGCCCGCCGTGCTGATATAGAGCAGGGGGATGTTCAGTGCGTTGGCGATATAGACGGCGTTCTCCACGCAGAGGGTATTGGTGAGATAGGTCTCGTCAGCATTCTGCTCGCACCACTCCAGGTCGGTGTAGGCACCGAGGTGGAAGAGGTAGTCGGGCTGGAACGCCTCGACGTCCTTGCGATAGGCGTCGAAATCGCGGAAATCGAGGAACGAGAGCCAGTCAGCATTTACGTCCTTGTCCGTACACTTGATGATGTAGTCATCCTTGAACTGCTCGTGGAAAGCCTCTCCGAGCATGCCGCCGCAACCGGCGATATAGATCTTTTTCTTTTCCATATATGTTGTTTTCTTGTTCTTGACACAGTACTACGCCAGCAGACGCTTGGCAAAATAGCGGACGGGGTACCAGACAGCGAGGAAGCCGACGACGAGGACGGTGATGAAGACGAGCACGATGTCCTCGGGATGGACGCTGACGGGATAGGCATTGACGACGAACGAGCCGCTGCTGGAGCCGAGGGCCACGAGACCGAACTGCTGCTGGAGCCAGCAGAGCAACAGGCCGAGCAGGATGCCGACGACGGCACCGATGGCAGAGATCAGACGGCCTTCAAAGAGGAAGATGCGGACGATCTGCTTGTCGCTGGCCCCGAGGTTACGGAGCGTCACCACGTCATCCTTCTTGTCGATGATGAGCATCGACAGTGAGCCGATGATGTTGAAACAGGCCACCATGAGGATGAACGTCAGGAAGATATAGGCGATGAACTTCTCGATCTTCATGATCTTAAAGGTGTCGTCCTGCTGTTCGAAGCGGTCCTTCACAGCAAAGCGGTCACCGCACAGGGTTTTGATCTCCGACTTCACGGCCTCAAAGTTGCTGCCGGGCTTCAGCCTCAACTCCAGGGAGGAGAGCATGCCCTGCTGACCGAAGACACGACGGGCAAAGGCGATGCTGGTGATGATATAGTTCATGTCGTACCTCGCCTGTTTCACGTTGAAGAGTACGCTGGGCGAATAGAGTTCGTCTTCCTCGAAGGCGTCCGAGGGATTGGTCATGTCGAACTGTCCCTCCCGCCTCGGGGCATAGATCTTCAGCGGATGGGCATAGGTATAGCCCGTGGATAGTTGCTCCGCCAACCGTATGCCGAGGATGCCGTAGTCCATGTCGGCGGCATGGAGGCTGAACTCACCGTCGCCAATCAGGATCTCATTGATATGCGTAAGTTGGTCGAAGTTGTCATCGACACCCTTGACGATGACCATCGCCTGACGACCGTTATAGACCGCCAGTGCCTGATCCTCGACACACTCCGTGGCCACCTCGATCTGCGGCAGTTGGCGGATCTGCGTGAGCACGGGATCGTCGGCCGCCACGGTCTTACCCTTCAGGGGCGTGACCTTCAGTTGCGGGTCGAAGGAGGTGAAGAAGGAGGCCACGAGGTCGTGGAAGCCGTTGAACACGCTGAGCGTCACCACCAGAGCCATCGTAGCAACGGCCACCCCGACGACGGAGATGCCGCTGATGACATTGATGGCGTGGGTGGATTTCTTCGAGAAGAGGTAACGCCGGGCGATGTAGAACGGAAAATTCACCTTTTTACCTTTTTACTTTTTCAACAGTTCGTCAATACGTTCGATGTAGTCGAGACTGTCGTCGATGAAGAACCGCAACTCGGGGATGATACGCAACTGGTTGCGCACGCGCGTACCTAATTCATACCTGATAGCCTTGTTGCTGGCATTGATATTGTTCAGGATCTCCAGGCTCTTCTCCGAGGGGAAGATGCTGAGGTAGGCAGTGCAGATACTGAGGTCGGGCGACACCTTGGTACGGGTGACACTGACCATCGTGCCATGCGTGGCACGGGTCTGTTGCTGGAAGATCAGTGAGAGTTCCTTCTGGAGCAGTCGGGCTATCTTGTTCTGTCTTGTCTCTTGCATATTATACCTTTTTTACTTTTTTCTTATGAGCGTGAGGCCGTCACGAAGTGGGAGGATCACCTGCTCTACCCTGTCATCTCGGGCGATATAGTCGTTGAAATCCGAGATGCCCTGTGTCTGACGGTCGTGGTCGTAGGCCTGATCCACGACATGGCCGTCCCAGAGCGTATTGTCGGCGAGGATGAACCCACCAGGCTTCAGAATGCCCATCACCATCTCGTAGGTCTCCCGGTATGTCCGCTTGTCGCCGTCGATGAAGGCCATATCGAACTGGATGCCGAGTCGCGGCGCCTCTGCCAGCGCATCGCCGATGATGAACGTGATCTTGTCGGCCACCGCAGAACCCTCTATCCACGGACGGGTGAAGTCCTCCATCTCGTCGTTGATCTCGAAGGTGTAGAGCCGTCCGCCGTCGGGCAGTCCCTCTGCCATGGAGATGGCACTGTAGCCGCTGAACGTGCCGACCTCCAGGATCGTCTTCGGACGGATCATCTCCACGAGCATCTTCAGCAGCCGGCCTTGCAGGTGTCCGCTGGCCATACGACCGTGGATGGTATGGACGTTCGTGGCCCGCCAGAGGCGGTAGAGGTAGTCGGGCTCGGGCTCCGAGTGCCGCAGGATATAGTCGTCGAGCGTCATCCCTTACTGGTGATGATAGCCTCAACGGCCAGGCGATAGGAGTCGAGCCCGAAGCCGCAGATGACACCCAGGCAGGCACAGGAGATCAACGACTTGTGGCGGAACTCCTCGCGCTTGTGGACATTCGAGATATGTACCTCGATGACGGGGCTCTTCAGCGAACGGATGCAGTCCTGCAAGGCCACGCTGGTATGGGTATAGGCACCCGCATTCAGGACGATACCGTCGTAACTGAAGCCCACCTCCTGCATCTTGTCGATCAACTCGCCCTCGATATTGCTCTGATAGTAGTCGATCTGCACATCAGGGTACTTCTGCCGCAGTTGCGGCAGATACTCATCAAACGACGACGAGCCATAGATTCCCGGTTCCCGCTTCCCCAACAGATTGAGGTTCGGGCCATTGATAATCTGGATCTTCATACCTTATTATATTAATACGGGTGCAAAGGTACGAAATTATTCTTAAATCATAAATCAATATTCACAATTATTTCGTACCTTTGCACAAAATATGGAGAAGGACGTAGTCAGAGGCTATGTGCGCTACCTGAAACTGCAGCGCAACATGTCGGGCAATACGCTCGATGCCTATCAGCGTGACCTCAGGAAACTCCTGGACTACCTGGAGCGGGAAGAGAAGGACGTGCTGGAGGTGACCCTTGAAGACTTGGAACACTTCTCGGCAGGGCTGCACGACATCGGCATCCATCCCCGTTCACAGTGCCGCATCCTGAGTGGCGTGCGCTCCTTCTTCCGTTTTCTGCAACTTGACGGCTACCGCGAGGACGACCCGACAGAACTGTTGGAGTCGCCGCAGATCGGCGAGCACCTGCCCGAAGTGCTGTCGCCAGAGGAGATTGACAGACTGGAGGCGAGCATCGACCTCTCGAAATGGGAGGGGCACAGGAACAGGGCCATCATCGAGGTGCTGTTCTCCTGCGGTCTGCGCGTCAGCGAACTGGTCAACCTGAAACTGTCGAGCCTCTATTTCGACGAGGAGTTCGTGCGGGTGTTCGGCAAGGGATCCAAGGAACGGCTGGTGCCCATCTCGAAGCGGGCCATCCAGGAGTTGCAGTTCTGGTTTGACGACCGTCAGCACATGACCATCAAACCCGGAGAGGAGGACTACGTGTTCCTGAACCGCTACGGCAAGCACCTGACGCGCACCATGATCCTCATCATGATCAAGCGCCAGGCCGACATGGCGGGTATCCAGAAGACCATCTCCCCCCACACGCTGCGCCACTCCTTCGCCACCGCCTTGCTGGAGGGCGGTGCCGACCTGCGTGTTATCCAGGCCCTGCTCGGCCATGAGAGCATCGGCACCACGGAGATCTACACACACATCGACACTTCCACGCTACGCCGTGAAATTTTAGAGCATCATCCGCGTAATATCAAAAAAAAGTAGTACCTTTGCACCCAAAATTTAGAATATGTCATATTTGTTTTCATCAGAATCAGTATCAGAAGGCCATCCCGACAAGGTAGCCGACCAGATCAGTGATGCCATCCTGGATCAGTTTTTGGCTTATGACGACAAGGCCCGCGTGGCCTGTGAGACTTTCGTGACAACTGGTCAGGTGGTCATCATGGGTGAGGTGCGCAGTGAGGTGTATATCGACTTGCAGACCATCGCCCGCGAAACAGTCAAACGTATTGGCTACACCAAGGCCGAGTACCAGTTCGACGGTAACTCATGTGGCATCCTCAGTGCCATCCACGAGCAGAGTGCCGACATCAACCGTGGTGTGGATAACGGCAACGAGGACGAACAGGGAGCCGGCGACCAGGGTATGATGTTCGGTTACGCCACCAACGAGACGGAGAACTATATGCCCGTGAGCCTTGACCTGGCCCACCTGATCATGCGCACGCTGGCCGACATCCGCAAGGAGGGTAAGGAGATGACCTATCTGCGTCCCGATGCCAAGAGCCAGGTGACCATCCAGTATAGCGACGAGGGTATTCCCGAGCGCATCGACACGATCGTCGTCTCCACCCAGCACGACGAGTTCGACCCCGACGACGAGAAGATGCTCGGCAGGATCAAGGACGATGTCATCAACATCCTGATTCCCAGGGTCAAACAGCAGATCCATTCGCAGAAAGTATTGGACCTGTTCGGTCTGGACATCAAATACTACGTGAACCCCACGGGCAAGTTCGTCATTGGCGGTCCTCACGGTGACACGGGTCTGACAGGCCGTAAGATCATCGTCGATACCTACGGCGGCAAGGGCGCCCACGGTGGTGGTGCCTTCTCTGGCAAAGACTCCTCGAAGGTGGATCGCTCGGCTGCCTATGCAGCCCGTCATATCGCGAAGAACATGGTGGCGGCTGGTGTGGCTGACGAGATGTTGGTACAGGTGAGTTACGCCATTGGCGTGGCCAAGCCCATGAACATCTACGTGAACACCTACGGCCGCAGCAAGGTGAATATCAGCGACGGTGAGATCGCCAAGAAAATCGAACAACTCTTCGACCTCCGTCCGAAGGCTATCGAGCGTACGCTCAAACTGCGCCAGCCCATGTACAGTGAGACGGCAGCCTACGGCCACATGGGCCGTCAGCCCGAGACGGTCAAGAAGACCTTCACCAGCCACTATCACCCGACAAAGACCATCGACGTAGAACTCTTCACCTGGGAGAAACTGGATCGTGTAGAAGATATCCGCAAGGCGTTCGGCTTAGCATAAGGCATGGTAACAGGGCAGGACAGTATCCTAAAGATAGTCCCCGTCACGGAAATAGATACCGCGACCCGGCAAACGACAAGACCGCAGACACCCTATCAGGTGCTGCGGTTGTTGCCTAAGGATGCTACCCCAGCCCAGCAGGACTCTGCCATCCAGGCCTGGTTGAAGCCCGTAGAGATCCGCTACAGTGGACAGCCTGACACCCTTCACCTGCCAGGAGAAGATATCCCACGTGACCTGAAGGCTGTCAGCATCCCCCAGTATTACCGGGAGAATTTCTTTTCCAACGACTCACTGTATCATGAGGAACTGAGAAGCGACAGTTATGGCGTGGCTGGCGACCCCGTCCCCTACGTCATCAACAACGACGATGTCATCACAGGATTGCTCCTGATCTGCTTCCTGTTCATCGCTTTCACCTTGTCCAGGATCTCTGGCTTCATTGTCAAGCAGTTAAAAGACTTCTTCTATTTTCAAAGGGAGGACCGTGTCATCACTGAGACAGGAAATGAGATGAAGTTCCAACTTGTCTTCGTGGGACTGGCATGTCTGGTATATGGGCTCATGTACTACTTATATACAATAACCTATACCTCCGAGACTTATATCCTGCCATCGGAATATGCCCTGTTAGGCATCTTCGTCGCAGTCTTCGTCGTATATTTCCTATTGCGCTTCAGCCTCTATCATGCTGTCAACACTGTTTTCTTCGACAACAGGAAAAGTGAAAAATTCCTGACATCCCTACTCTTCCTCACCGCAATGGAAGGAGCACTGTTATTCCCCGTCGTCCTTTTGTTCGCATATTTGCATTTCCCAGCACAATATGCCTTTTATTGTTGTGCAATCATACTCGTTTTGGTTAAAATACTGACATTTTACAAGTCTTACATCATCTTTTTTAAGCAAAACCGTGTTTTTCTGCAAATTATTTTGTACTTTTGTGCCCTCGAAATGGTACCGTTGTTCGCACTTTGGGGCGGGTTATCGGTCATTGTGGATATTTTTAAAGTAAAATTTTAAGACACAAATGGTTAAGAAGATTCTGGTTTCGCAACCCAGACCAAACAGTGAGAAATCGCCATATTACGATATAGCGAACAGATTTGGCGTAGAACTGGTGTTTCGTCCTTTTATTAAGGTGGAGAGCATCACGGCAAAGGAATTCCGTGCTCAGAAAGTCAGTATCCTCGACTATACCGCCATCGTGTTCACCTCACGGCATGCTATTGACCATTTCTTTAACATGGCCAAGGAACTGAGGGTCACCATCCCCGAAGACATGAAGTACTTCTGTGTCACGGAAACCATCGCCCTCTATATCCAGAAATACGTCCAGTACCGCAAGCGTAAGGTGTTCTTCGGTGAGACAGGTCGTATAGATGACCTGGTACCCACCATGGTGAAGCACAAGACGGAGAAATATCTGGTGCCGATGAGCGACGTACATAACGACAGTCTTACACTCCTGCTCGACGCCAAGAAACTGCAGCATAAGGAGTGCGTGATGTACAAGACGGTCAGCAATGACTTTACGCCAGAGGAGGTTAAGACCTTCGACTACGACATGCTGATCTTCTTTAGTCCTTCCGGTATCGAGTCGTTGACCAAGAACTTCCCTAATTTCAAACAGGATAAGATTGCCATTGCCACCTTCGGTCCCGCTACAGCCAAGGCTGCCAGGGAAGCCGGACTCAGGCTCGACATTGAGGCGCCATCAGAGAAATACCCCTCGATGACAAGTGCCCTCCAGCATTACCTGATAGAGAACCAAGAATGATCTCAAAAGATGGCGGCTCCTACATTCAGGAAACAGGAGCGCATCGTCAGCACCCGTCTGATCGAGATGCTCTTCGGCAAAGGTGACAGTCAGTCGCTGGCTGCCTTTCCGCTGAGGACCGTCTTCTTACAGATAACACGTCAGGAGAAATGTGCGCCGGTACAGATCCTGATCAGTGTGCCGAAGAAACGGTTCAAGCATGCCGTCGATAGGAACAGGGTGAAACGGCAGATCCGGGAGGCCTACCGTCATCATAAACAGATTCTTGATGGATCCGCCGCTGAAGACAGACAGTTGATCATAGCCTTCATCTGGCTCTCCGACAGGCACTGTCCGTCATCAGTCATAGAAAAGAAGGTCGTCGGTATCCTACAACATATCGCTAAGGATTCATGAAATGGCTGTCTCAGATACTTGCAAAACTCTTGGTACTTCCCATCAGGTTCTACCAACTGTGTATCTCCCCGCTCTTGGGACCCTCCTGCCGCTTCACGCCGACCTGTAGTGAATATGCCCGGCAAGCCATCCTGAAGCACGGCCCCATCAAAGGGCTCGGACTGGCTATCTGGCGGATATTAAGATGCAACCCCTGGGGCGGCAGCGGATATGATCCAGTACCCTAGGAGCCTAGGAAAACCTAGGATCTCCTAGGAAAGCCTAGGAAAGCCTAAGATAATAAAACAAAATAATATAAAGATGAAAAAGAACTTTGTTGAAGAACTGAAATGGCGCGGCATGCTGGCACAGATGATGCCTGGTACGGAAGAGTTGCTCCAGAAAGAGATGGTAACCGCCTACTTAGGCACCGACCCGACGGCCGACTCCCTGCACATCGGGCACCTGTGCGGTATCATGATGCTCCGCCACCTGCAGCACTGCGGACACAAGCCCATTATCCTCGTAGGCGGTGCCACAGGTATGATCGGCGACCCCTCTGGTAAGAGCCAGGAGCGTAACCTGCTGAACGCAGAGACACTCTACCACAATCAGGAGTGCATCAAGAAGCAGGTGGCCAAGTTCCTTGATTTCGATTCCAAGGAGCCCAATGCAGCAGAGATGGTGAACAACTACGACTGGATGAAGGACTTCACCTTCCTCGATTTCGCCCGTGAGGTGGGTAAACACATCACCGTCAACTATATGATGGCAAAGGACAGTGTGCAGCAGCGTCTGAACGGCACAGCCCGTGACGGTCTCAGTTTCACCGAGTTCACCTACCAACTCCTGCAAGGTTACGACTTCCTCTACCTCTATCAGCACAAGAACTGCAAGTTGCAGTTGGGTGGTAACGACCAATGGGGCAACATCACGACGGGCACGGAACTCATCCGCCGTACTCTCGGTCATGAGAACGAGGCCTTCGCCCTGACTTGCCCACTGATCACCAAGGCCGACGGCAAGAAGTTCGGCAAGACCGAGAGCGGCAACGTGTGGCTCGACCCCAAGCGCACCTCACCCTACCGTTTCTATCAGTTCTGGCTCAACGTCAGCGATGACGATGCGGAGAAGTACATCAAGATCTTCACCTCATTAGAGAAAGATGTGATTGGCACGCTCGTCGAAGAGCATAAGCAGGATCCTGGCCGTCGCATCCTCCAGAAGCGTCTGGCTGAAGAGGTAACGGTGTTGGTTCACGGACAAGCAGAACTGGATGCCGCCATTGAAGCCAGCAACATTCTCTTTGGCAAATCCACCAAGGAGGCTCTGGAGAAACTCGACGAACAGACCTTCCTCGACGTGTTCGACGGTGTAGAGAAACATGAGATCTCCAAGGACCAACTCGGACAGCCCGCCATCGAGTTGCTGACCAGCGCAGCCCCCGTCTTCCCTTCTAAGGGTGACATGCGTAAGATGGTTCAGGGCGGCGGTGTCTCACTGAACAAGGAAAAACTGACGGATCAGAACCGTCTCATTACCACAGAGGATCTCATCGACGGCAAATATCTTCTGGCCCAAAAAGGCAAGAAGAACTACTATTTGTTGATCGTAAAATAAGATAAGGTAGTAAAAATTTGGCTGATTGCCAGATTTTTACTACCTTTGCACCCGCATTGGACGATGGTGTAATGGTAACACTACAGGTTTTGGTTCTGTCATTCCCGGTTCGAATCCGAGTCGTCCAACATCTTACAACAGAAGACAAACAGAAAGGGGATCCCATTTGGAATCCCCTTTCATTTTTATTTACAAATGGATTACTTGATGGCATCTGCAAGTTCAGCACCAGCCTTGAACTTTGCGACCTTCTTAGCAGCAATCTTAATCTTCTGCTTGGTTGCGGGGTTGATACCCTCACGAGCGGGACGCTCGCTTACGCTGAATGTACCGAAACCAACGAGGGCAATCTTGTCACCTGCTACGAGGGCACCCTTAATAGCAGCAACTGTTGCGTCAAGAGCCTTCTTTGCGTCAACCTTTGAGAGACCAGCACCTGCTGCAATCTTCTCTACCAATTCTGATTTGTTCATAATGTTGTTAATTTAATGAATTATTAATAGTAATAACTGTGGTTCTAACGAATTTCGTGGCAAATATAATGCAAACAATTCAGAAAAACAACAAAAAAAAGAAAAAAATTACTTTTTTGATGAAAAATAGTTGTATTCGCCCCGTTTTAGGCATGAAAAAGAGATATTTTTCGTAATTTTGCACTCGAAACATAAGAAATTGAGCAACAAGGATTATTAGTAATTAAGGTATTAAGATGATGTTCCGTATTCCGCCCGTTACGAAGAACCTGCTGATCATCAATCTGCTTGCATTCATTGCCACCTTCGTGTTTCAGTTGCGTGGCATTGACCTGGCAAACATTGGCGGTCTCCACTTTTTCCTGGCGAGCCATTTCCACTTCTATCAACTGGTCACCTACCTGTTCCTCCATGCCAGTTTTATGCACATCCTGAGCAACATGTTCGGCTTGTGGATGTTCGGCTGTGTGATTGAGAATGTGTGGGGTCCGAAGAAATTCCTTTTTTATTACATTACGTGTGGTATCGGTGCTGGTCTACTTCAGGAGATTGCCCAGTTCGGCTCGTTCTATATGACCATCGCTGAGCAGGTACCAGAGACGACCTTCGGCACCGTCATGGAATATGGTGTGCACTATGCCAGTGCCCTGAACAGTTGGACCACCATCGGTGCTTCAGGTGCCGTCTATGCCGTCATCCTCGCGTTCGGCATGACCTTCCCCAACGAGCGCCTCTTTATCATCCCGTTCCCCTTCCCCATCAAGGCGAAGTGGTTCGTATTAGGCTATGTGGCCATCGAGTTCTTCTCCGCCCTCGGATCCTCCGGCGATGGCGTGGCTCATACGGCCCACCTGGGTGGCATGCTCTTCGGCTACCTGATGATCCGCTATTGGAAACGCCACCCCTATTCCGGTTACGACCGCAACAGGGGCCAGCAGTTCTTCGAGAACCTCAAGCGTAACTTCGAGCAACGGCAACAGCACAGCCAGCGACGTGGAGATTATCCGAATATGCACGTCGAACAAGGTGGCAGCAAGGAGGATGACAGGGAGTACAATGCCCGTAAGCAACAGAACCAGGAAGAGATTGACGCCATACTCGACAAGATCCGCAAGAGCGGCTACGACAGTCTGACCAAGGAGGAGAAGAAGAAACTCTTCGATGCCAGTAACCAGCGATGATCAATCAACTGAAGACATTCTCCATCAATATCATTGCAGGAGCCAATATGGCTACTGTCCTGTTGATGTTGGCTGCCGGTTATGCCGACCATATCAACCCTGCGGACCACCCGATGCTCTCCAACCTCGGCATGCTCTTCCCATTCTTCCTGATCGCCAACCTGTTGTTTATCTTCTTCTGGCTGACTTTCAAATGGAAGAAACTGTGGATCCCCATCCTTGGCTATGCACTGGCGTATGTGCCGCTGACGGTCTATCTGCCGTTGCACGGCACACAAGACGTGCCAGAGGGTACCATCAAGTTCATGTCGTATAACGTCTGCCAGTACGGTGGCAATTGGAAGTACGAACAGGGATTTGACACCATCTATAACTACTTGAAGCGCGAAGACCCCGACATTGTCTGCATACAGGAGGATGTCGATAGTTGGCGCCGCTTCGTCTTCCTGCGGTACCAGAAGATCTACCCCTACAACGACACCGTGTTCTTCGAAAAAACCAATACCAGCATGAACGGCGTGGGCATCCACTCCAAATACCCCATCCTGAGGAGGGAGCGCATCAACTATCCCTCGAGAGCCAATGGTTCCATGGCCTATTACCTATTGATAGACGGTGACACGATCCTCGTCATCAACAATCATCTGGAGGCGACCCATCTGTCAAAGGAAGACCGCAGCCGCTATACCGAGATGCTATCGGGTAAGATGAAGCGTGACACGGTGAAAGAAGAGTCATTGGTGTTGCTTGAAAAACTGGGGCAGGCCTCTGCCAAGCGGGCTGTAGGGGCCGATGCCGTACACCGCTATATCGAAGAGCATCGCCAGTACCCCATGATCGTCTGCGGCGATTTCAACGACAACCCCATTTCCTACTCCCGCCGCACCATCGCGAAGGGTCTGAAAGACTGTTTCGTCGAGACGGGAAAAGGACTCGGTTTGTCATATAATCAGAAAGGGTTTTATTTCCGCATTGACCACATTTTATGTTCGGATCATTTCGAACCATACAACTGCGAAATTGACAGCAAAATGGACGCAAGTGACCATTATCCGATCTCTTGTAGGCTAAAAATCGTACATAAACCTTAAAAAACGCACGAAAATCGCCCATAAATTTTTCCATGTCTTAAAAAATGTCTATATTTGCACGCCAAAATTGTACGCGAACAGAATATAATAACAAAAATAACATCAAAAATCAAAATGCAAAACAAAGGAATTGTAAAACTTATCGCAGTGCTTCTGATTCTCGTGTGCTGCTTCTATCTTTCCTTCTCCTTCGTGACGCGCCATTACGAGAGTAAGGCTGCCGCCATGGGTGAGGAGGCTGGTGCGGAGTACCTCGACTCTATCAACAATGAGAAGGTGTATATGGGCATCTATTCTCTGAAGCAGTGCCGTGAGATGGAAATTGGCCTGGGTCTTGACCTGAAAGGCGGTATGAACGTGATTCTTGAGGTTTCAGTACCTGATGTCGTCGATGTGCTCGCCGACCACAAGACTGACGCAGCCTACAAGAAGTCCATGGAAGAAGCCAAGAAGGAAGAGGAGACCAGCCAGAACGACTTCATCTCTCTGTTCGTGAAGTATTGGAAACAGAATTCAAACGGTCGTCCCCTCGCTGCCATCTTCGCTACCCAGCAGATGAAGGGCAAGGTGAGCACCCAGAGCTCTGACTCAGAGGTAGAGGCTGCCATCCGTGCAGAGGTGCAGAGTGCCGTTGACAATTCATTCAACGTAGTTCGTAACCGTATCGACAAATTTGGCGTTGTTCAGCCGAACATCCAGAAGCTCGAAGGCCAGAGTGGCCGTATCATGGTGGAGATGCCTGGTATCAAGGAGCCTGAGCGTGTTCGTAAGCTCCTTCAGGGAAGTGCTAACCTTGAGTTCTGGGAGACCTACAACTCTCAGGAGATCACTCCGCTCCTGGCTCAGTTGAACCAGCGTTATGCTGCTCAGGGTGGTGCTGCTGTTGACACTGCAGCCGTAGCTGCTGACACCACAGCTGTGGATACTGCCAAGGCTGCTTCCACTGACCTCGCTGCCAAACTGGCAAAGAAGGACACCAAGGCCGATAACAAGGCACTTGAGGCAGCTAAGAAGCAGAATCCTCTGTTCTCTATCTTCCAGCCTACTCAGGGCAACACCCTCGCTATCGTAGGTTATGCCAACGCTCGCGATACCGCTGAGATCAACAAGATTATCTATTCTGACCTGGCTCGCCAGATCATGCCCGCAGAGCTGAAGCTCCGTTGGGGTGCTAAGGCAGAGGACTTCGGTGGTCAGAACACCAAGGGTGACATCTTCGAGCTCTATGCCCTGAAGATCACAGAGCCCTCAGGTCGCGCTCCGCTGGAGGGTGATGTCATCACCAACGCTAAGGACGACTTCGACCAGATGGGTCACCCCTCTGTATCTATGCAGATGAACTCTGACGGTGCCCGTCGTTGGAGCCAGATCACCAAGCAGAACATCGGCAAGGCCGTAGCTATCGTGCTCGACGATGCCGTTTACTCTGCTCCCCGTATCCTGACTCAGATCGACGGTGGTAACTCTCAGATCACTGGTAACTTCACCATCGAGGACACCAAGGACCTTGCAAACAC
>JAFRMM010000056.1 GCA_017430675.1 Prevotella sp. | reverse complement strand
CCCCCCCCCCCGCTGTGACATCTCGTAGATCAGTGGGGCCATGCCGTAGATACCGGCATCACCAGAAGAGATCACCACGACGGTCTTCCCCTGCTCTGCCAGTGCAAAGGCCTGTTCGGCACGTTCGCGTTCTTTCTTCATCCCCGTGTCGATACACTCGCAACCCTCGGAGACATACGGTTCGATGAACTGGAAATAGTATTTATACCCCACGATGACATCCGCCTGGCGCACTGCCTCGAGTACGGCGGGGGTGATGTCTTCCTTGCTGCCAGGACCTAAACCTGCAATTATGATTTTTCCCATATCGATGACAAAGATAGTATAAATTTGGCAAAGTGCCAAATATTACTGCTTAAACTTGACTTTCAGACTAACGACCAGCATACGGCCTGGCGAATAGAGGGCATACTTACGAGTGGAAGAGTCGATGCGGTTATCCACCTTATTAAACAGATTGTCGATTCCGATGCCGGGTTCAAGATATGCCCACTTCGCCACATCGAAACTATGCGTGGTATGGAGGTTCCAAATGCCAAAGCCGGGTGCATCCTCATAAGTACCTGTATAATAGGTCTTCGATTGCAGACGGCCGTTCAGGTTGACATTCAGGCCATATCTTCCCCATGCATGATGGTAGTTGGCATTGACAGTGGCTGTATGACGGATGCTGCGTTCCAAGACCGTCCACTCTTCCTCACTCTTCGTCCTGGCGTATGTATAGGCATAGTTGGCAGAGAGGTTGAATCCTCGGAAGATGTTCGCCGAGAGATTCACCTGCACGCCTTTCACATCACCCTTGTCACTGTTCTGATAGAGGGCATAATTCACCAGTTTGTCGGCCTGATCCTGCGTCATCTCAGGGAACTCCTTCATGAGCATCGACCTACTGGCATCATCGACGGGTACGTTCTGCTTCACCACCATGTCGTTGATGCGGTTCAGGAAGCCTGTCACACTCACGGCAACCACCTGTGTACGATACTCGGCATTCAGGGAGAAGTAGTTGCTCTTCTCAGGTTTCAGGTCCTGATTACCGAAACTGATCTGCGGTTTGCCTCGATTCACGGAGAAATAGTGATAGTAGAGTTCATCGAGACCAGGGGCACGGAAACCTGAGGAATAGGTAACACGGAAACGGAAGTTCCCTGGGGCATACATCAGTGTAGCCTTTGGCGTGAGATGGTTATTGAAGGTCTCATGATGCGTCAGACGTAGTCCCAACGTAGCGGTGAGATCCTGAAAGAGTTTCATCTCGTGCTGGGCGTAGGCGGCTAGGGTATAGGCCTGTTCATCGATGTCGCCTGAGGTGGCGTTGAGGTAATCCTTGCGCCAGTCGGCTCCGATGATGGTGGTGGAGTTGGTCGTCAGTCCGAGAATGGCCTTCACCTCACCGTCCATCATACGCTGTTTCTTCGACTGCACATAGTCGCCCACGGCATAGTCGTTCGTCGCCACATCGTATTCCTTACCATAGCGGAAATGATCGACGGTGAAGTTTGCCTGAAGGGAGTTCCTGGCCGTAAATTTGTAGATACCACCGAGGTTCCAGCGGAGTCCCTTGTACCGCATCTCATAGTCGAGTCCGCCAGTGACATCCTCCTGGCTTTCAGGACGGTCGGTGATCTTATATGAATAGTCTAAGCCCGCATTGAGCGCTAAATGCTCGTTGGGGGCATAGGTGAATTTCTGACCGATGATGTTGGAGCGATAGCCCGTAAACAGGGGGGCAATGCTCTTCTGGGTCTCAGTATCTGAGCCCTTGATGTATTCCAGATCGTTGTTTCGATAACTATCGGCCCGGTCGTGTGTAAACGAGGTGTAAGAGCCGAAGCCTTTGGTATAGATATCAAGATTGACACTTTCCGTCAGTACGCCATGTCCCGACACGCGGGTGTCGCTTGTGACACTGACGAGTTGTTGAGTCGGCTGGTCGGTGATGATATTGACGACACCTGCAATGGCGTCAGAACCATAGAGTGAGGAGGCGGCTCCGTCGAGCACCTCGATACGTTTCACACGGCTCATATTGATACGGTTCAGATCGACATTGTTCGAGATGTCGCCATTGAGTTTTTGACCGTTGATCAGGATCAGGATATACTTGTTGCCCAAGCCGTTGAGACGCAGGAAGGTACCCATCGAACTGGGTGCCATCGACACCTGCGGCATCATCCGTGTCAAGGCACCGTCGAAGGTGGCGATGCCCTGTTCGCGGATCTCCTGACTGGAGAGCACGTGGACAGGCGTGGCTGTGCTTTTCAGACGCTGGTGGTGACCGGAACCTGTGACCACCACGGGGTTTAGATTATAGGAACGATCCACGACAGATGAGTCTTTACGAGTCATCGTGTGGATCTGGGGAAAAGTGGCACTCCCCGAAAGGAGTGCCACTACTAAGACAAATAGTTTCTTATACATTGAGAGAGAATTACTCAGGATTCTTGGAATGGTAGTAGTCCAAGGGCTCACCGTCGATAGCATCCTGCGTGTGGTTCATCCATACCTGAAGGATGGTGGGCAACTCCAGCAGACCAAACTCAATCATCGTGTCGTCGTTGCACTCATAACCCAGGTGCTGGAAGTACATCTTCCAAGAGGTATCCTCTACCTCACCCTCCTCGTTAGGAGTGAAGCCGACACCATCTTCCCAGTTGTCATCATCATCGCCGGCCATATCATTGTGACCATGGTCACCGTCGATAGACATCAGAGGCGTGCAATACACCTTACCGCTGGTAAAGCCTGCGGCAGTCATACGGGCCCAGACGTTCGTCTTGAAGTTACCCATCATATCCACAGTACCTACAAAGTAGTTCGGACTGTAGGTCTGCAGTTCTGTCTCTAGTTCGGTATAGCGTACATTAGCCTTATAGGTGTCGTATGAATCGGGGTTACCATGACCCATGAAGGCCATCACACCCTCAGCGGCATAGTCGCTGTAGAGGGCATTCAGTTCCTTAGCCACCAACTTCACGTCAGCATCTCCATCCTGAAGCAGGGGCACACCGAGTTTCAGTTCCACCTGAGACAGATACTCGTCGTCGAGGTCACCATTGGCATTGTTGGCGAAGTCCTTGATGTAGTTGATCACACGGGTATATTCCTCACCGGGAATCACTTGCAGCGACTGAACGACGATCTCGCTATACTGTACATCCTTGTCGGCAAAAGCATTGAGCCAGAAAGGAGGAGCGTAGTAGTTGCGGATCACACCGTTCTCACCGGCTGCAGCACGGTTGATACAGATGGCTGAAGAGTAACTCAGGAACACGTCGTAGTTGGCGAACTGGGCCTGATAAGCCTTGATGGTCGTGTCGAAGGCATTGAAGCCCTGCTCCCAGGTACAACCGAAGGCCACGAGCAGAATCACCTTATTGTGCTTCTTGTTGGCTTTCACATCATCGGTAACGATCTTCTGGTACCTTGCCCAGTTGCTTTCGTCGATCACCGTCACGGTGTCTTTCTGGATTACCGTCACAGTGTCAGTTTTCTCAACGGGAACCTCTACGGGAACCTCTACGATTTTCTCTACTTCTTTTTCCTTTTCACAAGAAGTGAGACCTGCGGTGAGGCAAACTGCTGCGAATGCCATCACCAGATACTTAATCTGTTTCATTGTCATTTGTTTTAAAATTAGACTTATTGTCAGTGAATCTCAATTTCTTACCTTGGCTGAAGCGGATGGTCAGCGTACCGTAGATCGTGCGCCCTGGGGTGGTAGTGCCCAGATGCAGACCGTGGGGCGTATCATCCACATAGTTGAAGATGTTGTCGATACCAGCCTCGACACGGAACAGCCATTTCTTGCTGACGGGAAATTCGTGGTTCGTGGCGACACGCCAGATCTGGTAGCCCTTGCCATCACCATCAATCTGATAGTAGCGCTTGCTCGACATCCTGCCGTAAAGACCAGCACCCAGACGATATTTCTTCGAGACATCATGGTTCCAGGTGGCAAACCAACTGCCTTTATGATGGGCCGTTCCGTCGATGACGACATCTTTGAGTTTGTCGTGGGTTGAGTCGTATTGCCTGGCATCGGTATCCAGATAACTATAACTGCCACCAAGCATCCACTCACTATTGATACGATAGCGCACACTGACATCGATACCCTTGGTCTCTGCCGTCTCGAGATTTTGATATTGGCGCGTCTTCACCGGGTCGTATTTGATGATATACTCCGCTGGAGCCTGACTGTTGGGAATGGTCACCAGCGTGATCATATTATCCACATTATTAATATAGCCCGTCACGGTCACGTTCAGCCCCTGCCAGTTGTACTCACCACTGACGGCGTAGTAATTCGAGGTCTGAGGCGTCAGGTTCTCGTTGCCCAGATAGAGATAGGTGCCGCTCATATACTTCACATAACGGTAACTCTGCTCCTTCGGTGTGGGTGTCTTGAAGCCCTGGCTCCAGGTGGCGCGCAGACGGATGTTTTCACCTAAGGAGAGCATGCCTGAGATCTTCGGCGTGAGCCGGAAGCCAAACTGCATGTTCTGGTTCAGTCGCAGTCCTCCCGTGATATTCATAGCCACCTTCGGACTGAAGGCATGGTGCCACTCATCCTGCACATAGGCCGCCTCAGTGTTATCCCTGGCCACACCACCATCCACGCGCATCGGTGCCTCCAGATAGTCGTAACGCCACTCCAGGCCACCACTCAGGCGATTCTCATAAGGTAAAGAGAAGATACCCTTCAGGTGGGCCATGATACGGCGCTGGTCACTCTGCAGTTCCTCGTCATCAGGGAAATAGGGATAATATGGTGTGAAATTGCCATGGGGATCATAACCGTCAGTCAATGTGATGTCCGTATAATAATAATAGTACGCGTGACGGTCCCAGTTCACATCGAGCGTGATGGCGTCGGTCTTGTTTCCCGTCAATCCATGCAACCACCTGCCGCCAGCCGCCAGACTCTGGTTACGGTATTCCAGATCATAGGTCTTCACATCCACCGCTGCGTATTTGCCACATGGACGGTAGATGCGTTTCCAATAGGTGCTGCCCTCGGCATAGAGTTCCAGATTCCTCACGGGCTCATAGGTCAGACGCTCCGACACCTGCCAGTTCGTATGACGGTTCACAGTCATATTCCGCGAATCGGTAATCAGGAATTCCGTCCTGCTGGGGTCTTCCGTCGCCGTGTTCTGCCAACCGTCAGAGTGTTGCAACTGGAAATTCGTATAACTCTTGAACTTACCAATGGCAATGCCCAGACCATTGTGCTGGCGCAGATCACCATAACTGCCACCACGTGTGGTATTCTCCACGAGCAGGCCTTCGTTGTGCTTCTTCGTGATGACATTGATCACACCTGCGATCGCATCCGAGCCATAAAGTGCACTCGAAGCGCCCTTCACGATCTCTATCTTCTCAATGTTCTGCGGATCGATGAGCGAAAGGTCATTCTGTCCGCCCACATCCCCATGGATACGCTTACCGTCGATGAGCACGAGGATATAGTCATTCCCCAGACCGTTAAGTTGCATCTGTGATCCCATATCATCCTCACTGAAGGCAAACGAAGCCGTCAGACCTGCAAGGATATCCTGCAGACTCCGACCACCATAGTTACGAAGCATCTTACTGGTGATCACCTCCGTCTGTACAGGTGCATTCTTTAACAGGTGCTGGGTACCGGTACCCGTCACCACCACTTCCTGCAGACTGTCAGAACGCCAGATATCAGTCTGTGCCAACGAAACGGCTGCCAATAGCCAAAGGCCAATAGCGAATCTAATTCTCATCATTTTCTCTTTTTCCGCACCGCTAACTCCTGAACGGACGTACTTCTTGTCTTCGGCAGGTCTTCTGACTCTCCCCGGTCTGCTTTACCTTCCCGACTTCCTGTCAGTGGCGTTATACAAGCAGACCCTTCTAAGGGGGATTACAGCTGCAGGTACAGTTCCGGACTCTCACCGGATTCCCTTACATCAGGCGGCTTCGGCCGCACAGATTGCCATGATTTGGCGACAAAGATACAACTTTTTATTCATAGTCGATGCATAATTCATGGATTTTTTTTAATTTTGCACCAAAATCATGTGTATGATGATATCTAAGACGGCCTTTATGATTGCGGCACCGGCCAGCGGCTCCGGCAAGACGACGATTGCCAGGGGACTGATGGCATTGCTCGCGCAGAAAGGCGTGAAGGTGCAACCGTTCAAGTGCGGGCCTGACTATATCGATACGAAGTTCCATGAGACTGTGTGCGGACAGCCTAGCATCAACCTCGACACGTTTATGGCCTCGAGGGAGCACGTGCAGGAATTGTTTGCCCGCTATGGTGCCGGTGCCGATGTCTGTATCGTGGAAGGGATGATGGGACTCTTCGACGGCTACGACCGTGACAAGGGCTCTTCGGCAGAGATTGCAGCCACACTGGGTATTCCCGTAGTGCTGGTGGTCGATGCAAAGTCGGCAGCCTATTCGATGGCGCCGCTGTTGCAGGGCTTTATCAACTTCAGGAAAGACGTGCACATCCGTGGTGTCATATTTAATAAGGTGGGCTCCGAGCGGCACTATCGGATGCTAAAGGAGGTGTGCGATGACCTTGGCATAGAGTGTTTGGGCTATCTGCCCAAGCAGACCGTGCTGGAACAAGGCTCAAGATACTTAGGCCTTGACTTCTCGGAGGAAACAGATCATCATGAACTCGTTGGCCTGTTGGAAAAGTACGTCAATTGGAGACGGTTGCTCACCTTTAACGAGATGACGGCTCGTTGCCCACGAGATGACGGCTCGTTGCCCGCGAGGTTACGGCTTGTTGTAGCCAGGAATATGGAGTCGTTCTCCTTTATCTATCAGGAGATGACAGACCACTTTGAGGATGTCCGGTTCTTCGACCCTGAGACGGAGGTGCCAGCATTGGAGGGCGTCGATCTGCTTTATCTCCCCGGTGGCTATCCGGAAAAGCATCTGGAGGCACTCGTTGGAAATGAGGATTGCAGGAAGGCGATTAAGGAATATGCAGAACGAGGCGGACGGATCCAGGCAGAGTGTGGCGGCATGATGTATCTCTGCGAGAAGATCGTGACGGACGATGGGAAGTATCCGATGTGCGGTGTGCTGCCATACACCATCACGGCCCGAAAGGCAGACAGGAAACTGTCGTTGGGCTATCGCCAGTTTGTGCTCGACGATAAGGAATACCGGGGGCATGAGTTCCACTATACACAGTTTATGGGTGATAGTCCACAGTCGGTTACCCAGGTCTATAATGCCAAGGGCGAACCCGTATCGACCCCAGTATTCAGGTACAAGAATGTCTTTGCAAGTTACACGCATCTGTATGAAATCATCGGTTAAACTACATCCCGTGATGCTGGCAGGTACTGGCAGCGACGTCGGCAAGAGCGTCATAGCAACAGCCCTGTGCCGTATTTTCAGGCAGGACGGCTACAGTCCTGCTCCCTTCAAGGCACAGAATATGGCGCTTAATTCTTATGCCACGCCGGAGGGTCTGGAGATAGGACGTGCACAGGCCGTACAGGCCGAGGCAGCAGACATACCGTGCCATACGGACATGAACCCGCTCCTGCTGAAGCCCCAGAGTGACCATACCTCGCAAGTGGTGCTGAACGGCAAGCCCATCGGCAATCGCAATGCCTATGACTATTGGAGAAGGGGGGTGTCAGATATCGATTTCCGTAAGGAGGTGTGTGAAGCCTTCGACCGTTTGGCTGCCCGATATAATCCCATCGTGATGGAGGGGGCGGGAAGTATCTCGGAAATCAACCTGCGCGATACGGATCTGGTGAATCTGCCGATGGCACGGCATGCCGCTGCTGACGTCATCCTGGTGGGTGACATCGATAGAGGTGGCGTCTTTGCCTCCGTCTATGGCAGCATCATGTTGCAGTCCCCCGAGGACCGTAGGCGCATCAAGGGCATCATCATCAATAAGTTCCGTGGTGACATGAGGCTCTTTGAGAAAGGCCGTAAGATGCTGGAGGATATCTGTGGTGTACCCGTCTTAGGTGTCGTACCTCATTATAAGGACATCTATATCGAGGAAGAGGACTCGGTGAGCCTTGAAAAGAAACGGCGCGAGTTAGCGGAAGGTAAGGTGAACGTTGCGGTGGTGCTACTGCGCCATATCAGTAACTTTACGGATTTTGATGTCTTGGAGCGTGACCCTCGTGTCAATCTCTTCTATACGAATAATATTTCTGATATCGGTCGGGCGGATATCATTATTCTGCCAGGCACAAAGGCTACCTTGGACGATCTTATCGAACTGCGCAGGAACGGTTGTGCGCAGGCTATCATCCGTGCCCATCGTGACGGGAAGATGGTGATAGGTATCTGTGGCGGTTATCAGATGCTCGGCATCACCGTCGAAGACCCCGACAGCATCGAGGGTTCTTTCGCCAGTCTGCCAGGTCTTGGCCTGTTGCCCATCCATACCGTCATGACCCCGGAGAAGACCACCCGGCAGGTCACTTTCCTGTTCGAAGGCCAAGAGTGTCAGGGCTACGAGATTCATCAGGGCATCAGCGATACCGACCAGTCCATCCTGCAGACCGACCATTGTATAGGCACTTACTTTCATGGTTTCCTCGACAACGCACCTGTCATAGAGTATCTGCTAAAAGGCAAAGCCGCAATCAGTACACCTGTTCAGAACTATGCCGAATATAAGCAACAGCAGTACGATAAACTCGCTGAGCATGTGCGCAAGTATGTAGATATTCCACGACTCTATCAAATCCTGCAAGATGACTAAAGCCCTTTCACTCTTCATCGGTTGGTTGCTCGACCTCTTGCTGGGCGATCCTGCGTGGTTGCCGCATCCCGTCGTGGGCTTTGGCAAGATGATTGCCTTTGGGGAGAAACGGCTAAATAAGGGAGGCCATCGGAAACTGAAGGGGGCAGTGATGAGTATCTTCCTTATAGCCCTTGTCTTTGTCATCATCTACTTCTTGCGCAGCCTACTGTTCCATGTCCACTATTCACTGTTTGTTTTGTGTGATAGCATCCTTATCTTCTGTTGTCTCGCTGGTACGACACTGATCCGTGAGGTCCGTGAGGTATTCCGTGCCGTGGACCGTTCATTAGAAGAAGGACGGCGACAAGTCGCCCGTATCGTAGGGCGCGACACCTCAGGACTCTCTGCCCAGGAGATTCGCACGGCAGCCCTGGAAACCTTGGCAGAGAATCTGAGCGACGGAGTGATTGCTCCGCTGTTCTGGTTGGCGATAGGGGGAGTGCCGGCGATGGTGGCCTATAAGATGGTGAACACGCTCGACTCGATGATCGGCTATCGTACGGAGCGTTACAAGGACTTCGGCTGTGTGGCTGCCCGTATCGATGATCTAGCGAATTATATCCCTGCCCGTCTGACGGCCCTGCTGATGGTGATTGCTGCTGGCAAACCACAACTCGTTGGCTTCGTATGGCGAAATGGTTGCCGTCATGCTTCGCCCAACAGCGGCTACCCGGAGGCTGCATTGGCTGGCATCCTCAACTGCCGTTTTGGGGGGCCTCACTATTATTTCGGAGAATTATTCGACAAACCATACATTGGTGAGAATGCCCGTGAGTTGACCACTGCCGACATGCAGAAGGCGGTGCGCATCAACCGTACGGCAGAAGTACTCGCCATCGTCATCATAATTGTCATTTACTGCCTATGAGAAAAGTGATACTGATAACGGGCGGTGCCCGCTCTGGCAAGAGCCGGTATGCGGAGGAACTGGCCTTGTCGCTGAGCAAGACTCCCGTCTATGTGGCCACGGCTCACGTGTGGGATGAGGAGTTCCGTGAACGGGTCAGGAAACACCAGGAGCGCCGTGGCCCTGAGTGGACGAACATTGAAGAAGAGAAGGAACTGAGCCGACATGACCTGACGGGACGTGTAGCCGTCATCGACTGTATCACGCTTTGGTGTACCAACTTTTTCTTCGAACTGCAGGAAGTGGATGCTGCCCTCGAGGCCCTCAAAGCCGAGTTCGACAAGTTTACCGCCCATGATGCCACCTATATCTTCGTGACCAACGAGATCGGCATGGGCGGAGTGAGCGATAATGCTGTCCAGCGGAAGTTCACTGACCTGCAAGGCTGGATGAACCAATATGTGGCAAGCAAGGCGGATGAGGTGATACTGATGGTAAGTGGGATAAGTGTTAAAGTGAAAAGTGATGAGAGCATTTCAGATTGAAAGACCTGACGAGGCGATGCGGTCTGCCATCCAGGACAAGATAGACAACCTGAACAAGCCCAAGGGGTCATTGGGCGTGTTGGAGGAACTGGCAATGCAAGTGTGCCTGATTCAGCAGACACTCACACCCTCTTTGGCCTCGCCCTGTCACCTGCTCCTGGGTGGGGATCACGGCATCGAGCGTGAGGGCGTCAGTGTATCACCCCGTGAGGTGACATGGCAGCAGATGATCAACTTCACCCGTGGCGGTGGGGGTGTGAATATGTTCTGCCGCCAGCACGGTTTCAAATTACGCATTGTCGATGTCGGTGTGGATCACGACTTGTCAGACGTGCCAGGTATCATCCATCGCAAGATAGCACGAGGTACTCGCAATTTCCTTCATGAGCCGGCGATGACGGAAGAAGAGTTCGACAAGGCAATAGGAATAGGAGCCTCGTTGGTGGATGACTGTGTCAGTGATGGCTGCCGCGTGCTCTGCATCGGTGAGATGGGCATCGGCAACACGTCGCCGTCAAGCATCTGGATGAGCCTCTTCTGCGACATCCCCCTTGACGAGTGTATCGGTGCTGGTGCGGGCCTCAACACCGTGGGCGTCCGCCATAAGCGCGAAGTGCTCCGTCAGGCGGTAGAGAACTATAGGGACAGGTTCCCAATGGGGTCAGAGACCACGATCATGTATCCTGTCCCCTTGATTCTCCGCTACTTCGGGGGCTTTGAGATGGTGACAGCCATCGGGGCGATGCTGCGTGCTGCCGAGCAGCATCTTGTTATATTAATTGACGGCTTCATCATGACGGCGTGCGCCCTCGCTGCCACTAAACTGTATCCAGAGGTCCAGCGCTATATGGTCTTCGGCCATTGTGGCGACGAGAGCGGCCATCGCCGGATGCTTGACGCGATGGGTGCCAAGCCACTGCTCTCCCTGGGATTGAGACTAGGCGAGGGCACCGGCGCTCTCTGTGCCTTCCCCATACTCGGCTCCGCCGTATGTATGATCAACGAAATGAATAACTTCGACAATGGAAATATCACTAAATACTTCTAAATGGTACGACCGTCTCTGGGCGGCACTCATATTCTTCACCCGTCTGCCTTTCTGGCGGGTATATCAACCGCCCCAGAGCGCCTATACGGCTGTCGTCGAATTCTGGCCGCTTGCCGGCTGGGTTACGGCAGGGGTGATGGCAGGGGTGCTCTATGGCGCATCGATGGTGTTCCCCTACGGGATGGCCGTTGTGTTGGCCGTCGGCTGTCGGTTGTTATTGACTGGAGCCCTACACGAAGACGGTTTGGCCGACTTCTTCGATGGGTTTGGAGGTGGTGGACGGGACCGTCAGCGGATCCTCGACATCATGAAGGACTCTCATATCGGGACATACGGAGTACTGGCGCTCATCGTCTATCTGGCGTTACTGTTCTTCGCCCTTCATTCCCTACAGCCCATGGATGCCGCTCTCACCATCCTTGCCGTTGACCCATACGCTAAGATGGTGAGCGCACAGGTGATACAAATGATGCCGTATGCCCGCACTGCCGAGACCGCCAAGAACAAGACAGTCTATCGCAAGTTCTCACCCATTGCAGGCATCGGCCTCTCCATTCAGGGGTTGCTGCCTGTCGGACTCTATCTCTGGTGGATGCAAGGGCGTGTCGAGTGGAGCATGCTGATCTTCCTGCCCTGTCTGACAATGTATTTCCTCTACCTCTTCATCTGGCGACGGTTGCGAGGCTATACAGGGGATTGTTGCGGTGCCCTTTTCCTGCTGACAGAACTGACTGCCTATCTTGTCGTGTCCTATTGCCTTGCCTGAAATGAAAGTTCTTCTTATCCGACATACCAGCGTCAATATGCCTCCAGGTACTTGCTACGGACAGACCGACGTTCCCCTGGCCGATACTTTCGGGCAAGAGGCTGTCGATGTGCGACGCCGCCCTCCAGGCATGGTACGGCGATTTCCTCCATCTGCCCGCAACCGGCTCTACCACCTCTGGTTCTACGACTACGCCCGCAACCATGAGATGACGCTTTTCAGCGACAGCGTCACCTTCAAGAATACGAAGTACTATGCCGGCATCCTCCTGCGCCATGACCACCCCCTGCACGACATGATTCTCGCCTACTATCAGGACTTTTCGAAACACGTGCCGGAGTTGTTTACCCCAAGAGACAAGTAATTCCCCCGACGCGATGCAGAAAGTGTGTGAGACGATAGGATTATTTAACGCGGAATAATTGCCGACGGCTATGGTTTAGGCGGGCGAAGATGACAAATGAAACATCCTCGCCCGCTTTCTCCTTAATATATTAAAAAAAAGATGGGAGAAAGCGAGCAATATTCCAAAAAGTTTCGTATCTTTGCACACAGAATTAAAAGCAAAACGATTATGGCAACAACGACATCCATCCCCAACCCGGCCCAGATGATTATCACGCTGGAGGACAATGCGCTCGTGGCCGACATCAAGCGGGCACTGAAACTGATACGAGGCATTGCGTCGGTGCGCGTGGCCACTATCAGCGACGACAAGACCATCACGTCCGCCATGCGCCGCTCCATCAACAAGGCACGCCGCGAACTGGCCAAGGGCGAAACCATCAAGTGCAGCACCCCCCCGAGGAGATGCAACGCTACTTCGACAGCCTATGACACGCATCATCTACGACATCTACGACGACCGCATCACGGTGCTTGTGGTTCAAGCCGAGGAACACTATAACGACAAATAGATTCGCGATGCAGAAAATGTGTGAGACGATAGGATTATTTAACGCGGAATATTTGGCAGTGTCAGATATTCCTATAAACACACACACACACACACAATTAGCGCTACTGGCGTACAATACATTGTTAATATCCGCGCAGACGCGCGTAAATATACGGCTTTCCGTGCAAACTGGCAAGGGAAGCCGATGTGTTTTTTCGACCCCTCTCGCAAGAGAACCATTCTTTCCACTGAACAACAACCATCAAAACCGATAAGCGTATGAAGACAGAACAGAAACGAAAGTACGAGCGGCCCCGGATGCGGGTCGTGGAGCTGCACAACCGCACGAAGATTCTCGCCGGAAGCCCGACGCGTTCGAATGGAAATCCGAGTTATAATCCGTTTAACGACGAAGATGAATGGTAACAAGAAAGGAGGACAGCATGATGAAGACAAGACTATCACTACTGCTCTGCGCCCTCTTGGCGCTCACCGCTTGCAGCAAAGACGACAACGACGTGACCCAGAACCCTGAGGCCCCGACGACGGAGGCCCCGCAGACCATCAAGTTCAACCTGACGGCCTCGCACCCCGACGACGCTGCGGCGCAGACCCGCGCCGTGAAGCAGACGTGGGAGGCGGGCGACGCCATCTTCGTGTTCTTCACCGGAGCCAAAGCACCGAAGCACCTGAAGATGACCTACGACGGCACGGCGTGGAGCTCGGCCGAATACGACGGCACCACCCAGACCGCCGGAGCCCTGGGCCTGAAGAACGGCGACACAGGTACGATGCGGGCTGTGTTCCTGCCCTTCGGCAGCGACGCCACGGTGTCGGCCAGCGGCACCAGCTTCACCTTCAGCACCACCTACTACGCCTACTACGCCACGGCGACGCTCGCCTACAACGTCGCCGACAATGAGGTGAGCGGAGCCTTCTCGATGACGATACCCGACAACTACGTGCAGTTCTTCGTCGAGGATGCCGCCGCCACGGATGAGGGCTACACGCTGGGCTGCGACGCTGTCATACCCACGGGCATCGCCAGCATCACTGCCGACGGCACCGTCACCGAGACCAGCGACAAAACCGCTGCCGACGACATGCCCGGCTACAGCTACAGCGGCGGCTACCTGTTCAGCGGCAAGCTCACCACGTGGAGCTACGGCTCGAACTACTACTTCG
This sequence comes from Prevotella sp., assembly GCA_017430675.1. The sequence goes on along the minus strand of JAFRMM010000056.1, from coordinate 16,846 downwards.
CAAAGAGGAAAGCCAGCGACGGCACGCGCCACGACTACTTCGTCACGGGCAAGACGCTGGCCAGCCACAGCGCCGTCAAACTGCCCGCCGCCAGCAACGTGTATGCGCTCAAATACGGCTTGCCCAACAAAGGCAAGTGGGTTCCCGTGGGCAGTGGCATCACCGTGAAGATAGGTAGCATCGTAGGCAGCGGCTACTCGGAGGCTTTCAGCGACTTCGGCACGTGGCAAACCTGCAATTTCGGCAGCACGAGACCTGAGGACGTGGGCTCGAGAACCGACTACAACACCGCCAACGCTAACACACTGCCAACTAAGACGCAGTGCGAGACTATCATCAACAATTGCTCATGGACAACGGTAGCAATCCACGGACAGATAGGCAAGGTGGTTCATCCCAATTCGGGCTTCCTGTTCCTGCCTATGTGGTCGGCTGCCCCCAAATATATCGGCCAGTATTGGTCTTCCACAGAGGATGAGGGTGACACTAGCCAAGTTTGGTATTTAGATTTCTATGATAATGATGATTCTGAATATATGAGTAGAGCCACTAAGACTGCCTGGTGCGCCGTCCGTGCCATTGTGAACTAATCAGCAAACAATAAATGTCTAACAAATAAAACCAAAAGTATTATGGCTATAATAGATTCAATTAAGATAGGTCAGCCAATGCCTGCCATCATTCCAGACCAAGAGGCCAGAGGAGATGATATAGAAAAAATCGAGAGCGTTGACATAGGCCGGAGCATGACGTATTGCTATACGTACATACCCTACTATCCCAACAACATCAATTATGCCGTGCTGGACGCAAGGATGCGCGATGCCATCAGTTCCAGGTTCACAGGCTGCCTGATGGTGGCATGGGAGGAGAATGGGCAGATAAAGGCGGGGCATGTGCACAAGGGGCCAGCACACGACTGCGGGAGCCTCTGGGCGGGCAAGAGAGACAACCCCAGCACCGTGAGGAGTTTCTCGTTCAAGCCGTCGGATGTCCATATTGCGGACGATCACGGGGACAGGTCCTTGATCCTGAACGGAATCAAGCGACCTGTCCCCGTGATCGTCACGGAATCAAGCGACCTGTCCCCGTGATCGTCAGACCCCACCCCCGACCCCTCCCCTTGAAGGGAGGGGAGCGGCTGGCGCACAGATATTAAACGGGCGCATTTGAGGGTGTCAGGGTGTACAAATGCCTATGTACAGGGACTTTGCACCCTGTTTTGTAGGGTGACAGGGTGTACAGAGGGTGTACACCCTGTGGGAGGTAAATTAGAGATTACCTTAGACTTGCCAAGTAATACCCTGTGCTCGAAAAGCATTGACTTTTCGCTCAATTCTCTCGAGAATTGGGGCAAAAGGCAGTGCCGTAGCATCGTCTGGAGCCTCCGGACGATCATATTCTCGTGAGAATTGAATCACATGAAGATCTGTACACCCTCTGTACACCCTCGCACCCTGTCCAACAGGGTGCAAAGTCCCTGTACATAGGCATTTGTACACCCTGACACCCTCAAATGCAAAAAAAACTCACTGGGGACTGAGTCCGGGGAAGTTAATAGGATACCCTGTATCCCTGTGATTCCCATGACGCATCATCGGGTGCGGGGCGATACGGAAAAGACAAGTGCTCTTTAACAGACTGAGGCTGACGGATAATAATTTTTGAGGGAAATCGTGCGCGGTTTCGGAAAGTTTTCGTAACTTTGTGCCGTAAAAAACAGAAACAGATGCAGAGACTTCTTTTCTTAGTATGCTTTTTCCTGGCGGTCGGTTTGGCTTTGGGGGCGGAGAACAGGGACCTGCAGGATTGCTACCGGCAGATCGATGAGGCCATCGACCATTCACCGGACTATGTGGCAGAATATGAGCGTCAGATTGAGGAGAAACGCCAGCAGTATCTTCGGGCGGTGACGGCAGAAGACCGCTATCAGTTGGCTTTTAGTCTCTATGAGCAGTATAAGGCTTTCATGAACGATTCGGCTCTGGCCTACCTGGACCTGGCAGAGCAATGGGCCCAGAAGCAGGGACAACAGGAGCGCGTGGGCAACTGTCGTGCGCTGAAGGCGTTCCAGTGCTCCACGGTAGGTTATTACAACGAGGCCCTGACCTTCCTGAAGTCCGTCAATAAGCAGCATTTAGACAGCATAGGACTGAAGAATTACTATCTGGCCCAGATGCATGTCTATGGCGAGTTGGGCTACTACTCGAATATCAGATTGATGCAGGATCAGTATTATGAGCGGCGCACGGCTTATCGCGACTCGCTCTTTGCCATCGTCACCCATGACAGTCAGGAGTACCTGATGAATAGGATCTATGAACTGAAAGACCAGAACCGTCTGGCGGAAGCCCGTCGGCTGTGCGACAGGTGGATCAGACAGGTGAAGCCCGGCAGCCATGACTATGCCATTGTATGCTATTACTACTGGCTGTCATGTGATGATCTCGACGAGGCCAAGTACTGGCTCGCACAGTCGGCCCTCAACGATGTGCGCAATGCCGTGATGGATCAGGCCTCATTGCTGTCTCTGGCGGATATCCTCAATGGTGAGGGCGACCTGGACCGCTCGTATAAGTTTATTCGTTTTACCTGGGATTGCAACAACCGTTTCAATACGCGCATGCGATCCTGGCAGATCACGCCCATTCTGAACGTGATAGAGAACAACTACCAGAGGGCGATGTCCCATAATACGAGGAATCTGTGGACCTCTGTCGTACTGGTCAGTGTGCTGGCCCTTCTGCTTTTGGGTGTGCTTTTCTTCCTGCACCGCAGGAACCGTCAGTTGGATGCGGCGCGACAGGCCCTGAAATCCTCCAATGATGAACTGGCTGCGGCCAATCGTCAGTTGGCTGCGCAGAAAGATGAACTGTCGGAACTTAATGACGAACTCTCTACCCTCAACTCCCAACTTTCGGAGACCAACCGTGTCAAGGAGGAATACATTGGCAGGTTCATGAGCCTTTGCTCGCAGTATATCGACAAGATCGACGACTACCGCAAGATGGTGAACAAGAAGATGAAGAACAAGGAACTGGATGAACTGTTCCGCCTCTCGAAATCCACGGAACTGAAGGAGAGGGAATTGGAGGAACTCTACCAGAACTTCGACTCTGTGTTCCTGCACCTCTTCCCGAGTTTCGTTGATGACTTCAATGCCCTGTTGAAGCCAGAGACACAGGTACGTCCGAAGGAGGAGAATCGTCTGACGACGGAAATCCGTATCTTCGCCCTCATCCGTCTCGGCATTGAGGACTCTTCAAAGATTGCGGAATTCCTGCATTACTCAGTGAACACGATCTATAACTACCGTGCACGCATTAAGAACGGTGCCCTTGACAACCGTGAGAGTTTCGAGCAGCGTGTGAAGCAGTTAGGACTGATTCAGTGAGGCCCTCCCATTTTACTTTCCGCCGGGGAACTTTGACTGGAGATATTGGTCAAAGGCTTCCTTGAAGGCCTCGGTGACGTGGATGATCTCGTCGCCGATATAGATGCAGTCGTTACGATCGACGCTGCGGATCTTAGAGAGGGCGACGATATAGGAACGGTGGACGCGCATGAACTGCGACGGTGGCAGCATGTCCTCCACGGCTTTCATGGTGAGGTGGGTGACAAGGGGCTTGCGCTCGCCTTCCAGGTAGAACATCACGTAGTCTTTCAAGCCGCTGACATAGAGGATCTTCGAGAGTCCCACCTGACGGTACTCCCCATCCACCTTGAGGAAGATGGTGGAGGACTCGTTGGGTCCGTTTCTCTGTGAGTCCGACGACTCACAGAGAACCGTCCCCACTGAGTCTCGGCCGAACCACTCGCGGGCTTTCCCGACGGCGGCAATGAACTTATTGTAACGGATGGGCTTCAGCAGGAAGTCGAGGGCGCTCACCTCGTAACTCTCAAAGGCATACTCCTTGAAGGCCGTGGTGAAGATGACGCGTGTCGTGGCAGGGAGCATGTGGGCCAGTTCCATGCCGTTGAGGTCAGGCATCTGGATATCGAGGAACAGCAGTTTGGGCTGGAGCGCCTTGATGGCATTGATGGCTTCGACGGAGTCGGTAAACGAGCCAAGCAACTCCAGATCGGGGGTCTTGGCCACGAAGGATTCCAACAGTTTGACAGCCAGAGGCTCGTCATCTACAATCATACAACTCAATGCCATAATCACTATTCGCTATTAACTATTAACTTGATCCTCACATGATAGATATTATCAAGGAGTGACTGCTCCCATTCGTAGCGGCCGGCATACATCAGTTCCAGACGGCGACGGGTGTTCTCCAGTCCGATGCCCGATCCGCTGCGGTCGGCATCGTCCTTGGGATAGTTGGTATTGTCGCAGGTGAAGATGAGTTCGTCCCCATTCTGCAACAGACGGATATCAATCTTCGAGGGTCGGCTGCTGCTCACCCCGTGCTTGAAGGCATTCTCAATAAGAGAGATGAAGAGCAGGGGGGCGACTTCTAATTGATAATTGACGATGGATAATTGATAATTAACCTCCGTCTTGTCGTTGCAGCGCAGTTTCATCAGTGAGATATAGTTGCGCATGAACTCCACCTCGCCCTGGATGGGTACTGTCTTTTTGTTCGTCTCGTACATGGCGTAGCGCAACAGGTCGGAGAGTTGGGCGATAGCGTCCTGTGCGGCATCGGGGTCGATCTGCGTGAGGCTGGAGATATTGTTCAGCGTGTTGAAGAGGAAGTGGGGGTTGATCTGGTTTTTCAGCCAAGCCAGTTCTGCCTCCGTGCTCTTCGCTTTCTCGTCCTTCAGTTGTTGCTTGATCTGCCGGGTGCGGATGAAGTGGCGGACACCGATGGCAATAGCGACCATGAGACTGTCGAGGAGCAGGAACAGGAAGGCGCCGGAGAAGAAGCCTACCCACGCCACCCCAGGCATGTTGGGCACGTGCTCCTTGATCATGAAGTAGCCGAAGAAAAAGCCGTAGTTCACACCCGCTATCAACAGCAGGTTACAGAGGAAGAAGGACCAGTACCTGCGCCGGAAGAAGAACCAGGAACCGAAAAGGTAGAAGTTGGCGAAATAGACGACCATTGGCGCCCACAGCACATGCCACACCATCATCAAGGAGGCAAAGGTTGATTCACCATTGCGCGTGCTGACGTACATTGCCAAAGGAAACACTAGAATAGTCAGTGCCCATACACCTGCCTGTGCCAGAAATAGCCAGAGGTCTTTTTTCTCTATCTTGATCATACGACTGCAAAATTAGGAATAATTTCTCAATTGACAAAATCTCTCCCGCATTATCTCAATGCAGGAGAGTTTTTTTCTAACTAATTATCGGATTATTGTGGCATGTTTCCATTTCCTGAACCGGAACCGCTGCTGGAACCGACACTGTTGATCATCTCGCCCTGTGACTGCTGCTCGATGAAGTCGTTCTTGACGCGGCTGGTGTGCTGCTTCGATGTCATCTTCGAGTTGCCGAAGGTGTAACTGACGGTGAAGGTCACGCCGTAGATGGGAACCTTGATGTTCGTGTGCGATGTGAAATCCTTGCCGCGGCTATAACTCTCGATCTTGATATTACCGCCGTTGTTGAGACCCATCTGGCCTGATACGCTCAGGTTGAGTTTGTCTTTCAGCAGCGACTTCGACAGACTGGCGGTGACGAGGTTGAAACCTCCGCTCCAGCCCTGGAGGGTGTAGTTCTTCGTTGAGGTGATGGCGAAGGCGCTGAGTTTGAGGTCCCAGGGAAGTGTCTGCTGGAGACCGATCATGGCATTGGCGGTCCATCCGCTGTTGCTCTGGTTCAGGGCATCGCTCTTCAGGTCAAGGTAGTTCACGGCGCCGTTCACGAAGAGACGGGTGTTCTTGGTCAGCAGGTAGTTCACGTAGGCGCTCAGACCAGTCTGGTGGCTCTTCACGACGTTGCCATAGGTGGTGTTCAGCAGGTTGTTGCTGTCGTAGAAACTGTACTGCGAGATGGCGTTGTCGGTGAAGTTGTGGTGCAGGTTCAGGTTCACCATCAGTTTCGAAGTAAACATATTATAGACCAGCGAGAGGTTGTGTGACTTCTCCACGTCAAGGTCGGGGTTACCGTAGGTCAGCACCATGGGATTCGTCTTATCGACGTAGGGGTTCAGATAGGAGATACCAGGGCGCGAGATACGCATGTTGTAGGTCAGGCCGAGGTTGCTGCCCATGCCGAGGTTATACTGCAGGCTGGCGGTGGGAACGAGGTTGCCGTAACTCGTCTTGAAGTCCTCACCGTTGCCGAGGTGGTATTCCACATCCTGCCAGGTGTATTCGTAGCGCAGACCAGCCTTTGCACCGAACTTGTTCCAGTTGCCGGCATACTCGCCATAGGCTGCGAGAATGGAATTCTTATACTCATAGTCGCTGCTGGTGGTGGGGTCATAGACGTCCTGCAGATAGTACTTTGAGTCAGAGGAAGCGTTGTGGAGTTGCAACTTGCCGCCGAGGCTCAGGGTCTGACCGATACCGAGGGGCATGGTGTAGTCGAGTTGGAAGATATGGTTGGTGGTCTTGTCGTGGTTCTCTGAATAGCGGTCAGTGAGATCGATGAACGATGAGGTACTGCCGAAGTTGTTGGTCATCTCCGTGGTGGCGGGGCTGTAGTTCAGTTGGTAGGTGAATGCCAGCGACTGTGTGTGCTCCTTGTTGAGGAAACGCTGGTAGTCGAGGCTTCCGCTGAACGAGGTGCGCGAGTTCTTCATGTTGGTGGAACTGCTGTAGCCGAAACCGCCGTCATAGAGTCCGCCGGCCATGGTGGTGTAGGTGGTGCCCGTGCTCTTCATCGACATGCTGTTCACCTGGGCTGTCAGGTTCAGTACGCTCATAGGATCGAGTTGGTAGCCGAGGGTCAGGCTTCCCATTGTGAACGGCGTCTTCACGTTGTTCTCTGAGGTCAGGATCTGTGAGGTACCATTATCCTGGATCTGCTCCATCTCCGTGGTGGTGTTGCCAGGCTTGTTATAACTCGTCATCACGTTGGCGCTGTAGGAGAGTTTGCCCTGCTGTCCGCTCAGGAAAGCGCTGGCACCCAACTGCTTGGTACCTGCCGAGGCGCGCACCGTACCGTTGTAGCCGTTCATGCTCTGGGCGGCCTGGGGGTTGTCCTGCTTGTTCATGATGATGTTCAGCACGCCTGCGGCACCTTCGGCGTCGTACTTCGCACCAGGGTTGGTCATCACCTCGATGCTCTTCACGGCTGTGGCGGGCATGCTCTTGAACACCATCGAGGGGTTAGAGGAGAACATCACGTTGGGCATGCCATCCACATACACCTTGAACGACGAGGAACCGTTGACGGTGATATTGTCCTGGCCATCGACGGTCACCATGGGCACCTTGCGGAGCATGTCGAGCACGGTGTTCGACTTCGAGTCCTCGTCCTCAGCCACGTTGTAACTCATCTTATCGACCTCCATCTTCACCAGCGGCTTCTGGGCGACGATCTCCACGCCCTTCAGCATGGTGGCGTTCTCCTTCATATATAAGGTACCCAGGTCAAGGGTGCTCTCCTTACCCAGTTCGATGTTCTCTCTCAGGTCTTCCTTGCCAATGCTGCTGAACACGATGTCGTAGCGGCCCGTGCCCTTCACCTGCTGGGAGAACTGTCCGTCCTCGTTGCTGAGGAACATGGCAACGGGCTTGTCGCTATTACCCTGCTTATACACGCGGATAGTAGCGTAAGGCTCGCACTCGCCCAGCGTCTCGTCCATTAACATGCCCTTGACGGTCGTCTGGGCCATTACTACTGATGAAAGCATCATCATCATCGTCACGAAATAAAATCGAATCTGTTTCATATCTTTTATTTTTTAAATTTTTTGTTGCGCGTTTGATTTTGATGATGCAAAGGTAGGGCGAATCTCTTCCGGTTCCAAGAAACTTTCGACGACTTCTTGGCAGTTTTTCGACGAAATCCTGAAAAGGACATCAAAGAGACCTTACTGGGGGAACAGACTGCGGTACGCTTAACTACGTTAATAATCCCAAATCCGTCTTTTGTTACCTGTTTTCTTTGTATCTTTGCAGCGTTAGAACGAATGATATTGGAGACTGAGTTCTTGTAGTATAACAACAAACTGAAACGTATGAAGAAGATGACAATCGTAATGGTGGTTGCAGTTGTACTTGTTGCGACGGCATTTGTGGGGTGTAAGTATGTCAGGGGTCAGATCCTCGACGGTCCGGGAATGGTGCGTGATTCTGCGGATTATCTTGCGGAAGAGACTGAGGATGGTCTGAACAAGGAGGCTATCCTTGATGGTCCTGACGGTACGTCAACCCATGCCTTCAAGGGAAGCAAGGACAGTGTGGAGGTTGATTTGCTCGACATTGGGGAAATGCCTAAGTCCGCTGTCCGTCAGCAAGACTCCTACTTCGAGTATGCCGTATATATTAATGTGGATAAGCCGGCAAGCGGTGAGGGTGAGATGGATGCCGTGAAATCCGTGTGGCTTGCCAACGAGCGCTCTGGTACTGTCATCAAGGTCTGCGTGACTAATCCTAAGGCAGAAGTCCAGTGGAATAGAATGAGTGGTAAGGATGCCGACGCCGTTGATGTCCCCCTTACTCAGATTGCTGCTGCCGATAAGGCGATGATTGCTCCTGGCGATGTGAGCAAGGTGATTGTAGAGGGTTGTCCTGACGGGCGCAATCTCTGGACTTACATCGTCGATCCCTATCATGGTACGGCCAGGCAGTTGCCTTCTACTGAGGGGGTGGTAAGTCTTGACTGGGAGAAGAAAGAGATCATCGCTGCCTCCTATGGCTACGACGATGATGGCCGCTTTTCCGTGAAGAAGGTCTATTCTCTCGATGGAAAGTTCCTCCGCATGACAGGTGAGAAGGAAAGAGAATAGTCTTTGGAGAAGTTAATCGTTTTTAACGCGCAAGATCGTTATCGAAGAATTGGTAGTTTAAATCTACTAACCGACAATTCTTGTCTATTTTTCTTTCGTTTTATCGAAAAAATGCGTATCTTTGCCGACGAATTTGAGAATAAACAACAGTTTAGTATATGAGAAAGGTAATATTAATAGGTGTGATCCTGCTGACGGCAACGTCAGCATTCGCACAGAAACATTGGACTCTCCAAGACTGTATTGACTACGCCATGGAGAACAACATCACACTCCAGAAGTCGATGCTCCAGAAACAGTCGGCTACGGAAGACCTGAAGGGCGCCAGGGCGGCACTGCTGCCCACGCTGAGTGCATCAACCAATCAGAGCCTCGGCTACCAGCCCTGGAAAGACGCCGGTATCGCCACGGTGACCAACGGCACAGTGAATACCAAGGTCGATAAGACCTCCTACAACGGCAGTTACTCGCTGAGCGGCCAGTGGACGGTGTGGAACGGCAACCGCAACATCAACACCATCAAACTCGACAAACTGGCGGAAGCCGAGGCTGAACTCTCTACGCAGGAGACAGCCAACAGTATCCAAGAACGTATCGCACAGATTTTTGCCCAGATCCTTTACCTCGACGAGAACGTGAAGGTGAACGAACAGATGCTGGAGACCAGCCTGAAGAATGAGGATCGCGGCAAGGAGATGGTTGCCGTGGGCAAGATGTCGAAGGCAGATCTGGCCCAACTCTCTGCCCAGCGTGCCAATGATGAGTATAACATCGTGGAGGCTAAGAGCCAGTTGATGAACTACAAACTTCAGTTGAAGCAGTTGCTGGAGATCACCGACGAGGGGCAGTTCGACGTGGCCATCCCCGAGATCAGCGATGAGCGCATCCTGGCCGAAATCCCGTCCCTGCAGTCGGTCTATGAGCAGGCCCTGATGAGCCGTCCGGAGATCGAGCGTTCGCAGTTGGCCATCAAGAGCAGCGACGTGAGCGTGTCGCTGGCCAAGGCCGGATGGATGCCGAGCGTGAACGTGACAGGCGGTGTGACCACCTCGACCAACTCGCTGAGTTCCAATGGCTGGGGTACGCAGATCAAGACCAACACCAATGCCTCGCTGGGTCTTGGCGTGAGTGTGCCCATCTACGACGGCCGCTCCACGAAGACATCCGTGAACAAGGCGAAGATCCAGCAGTTGCAGGCCAAACTCGACTTGCAGGACCAGCAGAAGACCCTCTACAGCGACATCCAGCAATATTGGCTGAATGCGCTGACTAACCAGCAGAAATACAAGGCGGCTGCCAGCAGTGTGGAGAGTGCCCAGCAGAGTTACGACCTGCTCTCAGAGCAGTTCCGTCTCGGTTTGAAGAACATCGTGGAACTGATGACGGGCAAGGATAACCTGCTCTCTGCCCAGCAAAACCAGTTGCAGTCGAAGTATCTGACGCTCTACAACCAGCAGATGCTCCATTTCTATCAGGGAGGAGAGATAAAATAATGGATAAATGATAATGGATAATTGATAATAAAGAAGATATGAAGAAGATTAGTAAGAAAGGTTGGATAGCCATAGCCGTAGTGGCTGTGCTTATCATTGCATGGTTCCTCCTGAGAGGTGGAAAGAAAAAAGAGACAGTATCGTTTGACACCGCCAAGGTGGAGAATACTAATATCCAGACCAGTATCACGGCCACGGGAACCATCGAGCCGGTGACGAGCGTCACGGTGGGTACCCAGGTTTCCGGTATTGTGTCGAAACTCTATGTCGATTACAATTCCGTGGTGAAGAAGGGGCAGATTATTGCTGAACTCGACCGTACGAACCTCATCAGTGAACTGAATACGGCCAAGGCCAACCTGTCGAGTGCCCAGAGCACTGCTGCCTACGAGTTGTCTAATTATAATAGGTATAAGACGCTCTATGACAAGGGACTCGTGAGTGCCGACGAATATGAGAACGCCCTGCTCTCCTACCAGAAGGCCAAGGAACAGGTGAACACCTCGCGCGAGAGTGTACAGAAGGCACAGACCAACCTGGGCTATGCCACCATCACCTCGCCCATCGACGGAGTGATCCTCTCCAAGTCGGTGGAGGAAGGCCAGACGGTGGCCGCCTCGTTCAATACTCCTGAACTCTTCGTGATCGCACAGGACCTGACAAACATGCGTGTGATTGCCGACATCGACGAGGCTGATATCGGTGGTGTGAAGGAAGGCCAGCGCGTGGCCTTTACCGTAGATGCCTTCCCCGACGACTCCTTCGAAGGTGCTGTGACACAGGTGCGTCAGCAGGCAACCACGGAGAGCAATGTGGTGACCTACGAGGTGGTGATCTCTGCTCCCAACAAAGACCTGAAGTTGAAGCCTGGACTGACAGCCAACGTCACCATCTTCACGCTGGAAAAGAACAATGTGCTGGCCGTGCCCGCCAAGGCCCTGCGCTTCATACCCAACGAGGCCCTGTTGCAGAAGGGTGAGACCATCGAGGACTGTGAGGGTGACCATAAACTCTGGACAAAGGAGGGTAATGTGTTCAAGGCTCATAAAGTGGAGACAGGCACCTCTAACGGCGTGATGACAGAGATCATCAGCGGTATTCAGGCTGGCACCGAGATACTCACCGACTTCAATATCTCTGGTGGTGAGACGGCCATGCCTGAACAGCAGGCCAGCAACCCCTTCATGCCGCGCCCGGGAGGTAACAGGAACAACAATAACAGCAATAACAGGAGCGGCCAGAGTGGAAATGCTGCTCCCGCAAGACAGTAATGACTATGGCTGAAGATAATAGAAAAGTCGTCATCGAACTGCAGAACGTGAAGCGCTACTTCCAGGTGGGCTCTGAGACGGTGAAGGCCCTGCGGGGTGTCTCGTTCAAGATCTACGAGGGCGAGTTCGTCACCATCCAGGGCACCTCTGGCTCCGGCAAATCCACGCTGCTGAACCAGTTGGGTTGCCTCGACACGCCCACAAGCGGAGAGTACTTCCTCGACGGCATCAGCGTGCGCACGATGTCGAAGACCAAGCGGGCCCGCCTTCGTAACCGTAAGATTGGCTTTGTGTTCCAGAGTTATAACCTGCTACCTAAGACCACAGCCTTGGAGAATGTGGAACTGCCACTGATGTACAATTCTGAGATATCGGCAGCGGAGCGTCGTGAGAAGGCGATCAAAGCCCTGCAGGCCGTAGGTCTGGGTGACCGTATGTATCACAAGTCTAATCAGATGTCGGGTGGCCAGATGCAGCGCGTGGCCATAGCCCGCGCATTGGTGAATGACCCCGCTGTGCTGCTTGCCGACGAGGCAACGGGTAACCTCGACACCCGCACCTCGTTTGAGATGCTCGTGCTGTTCCAGGAACTTTACAAGCAGGGTAACACCATCATCTTCGTGACCCACAACCCTGAGATTGCCGAATATGCCAGCCGTAACATCAATCTGCGCGACGGCAAGATCCGTGAGGATACCATCAATACGAATATCAAGTCGGCAGCCGAGGCCCTGGCCCAGTTGCCTGCACCACAAGACGATTAATTATGAATATACTGAATCTATTTAAAGTGAGCCTGAAGGCGGTGGCGAATAACAAGATGCGCTCCTTCCTCTCCATGCTGGGTATCATCATCGGTGTGGCAGCCGTCATCATCATGATGAGCATCGGACAGGGCTCGAAGGAGAGTATCCGTGCTGAACTCTCTACGATGGGTACCAACCTGCTGACCATCCGTCCGGGTGCCGATATGCGTGGCGGTGTGCGCCAGGATCCGTCCTCGATGCAGACGCTGAAGATGGCCGACTACGAGCGTATCGTTCGGGAGAAACGGTTTGTCACTAAGGTGTCGCCCGAGGTGACGGCCAGCGGACAGGCTATCTATGGCAATAACAATACCAATGCCTCGATGTACGGAGAGTCAATAGATTATCTCGATATCCGGCAATGGACCATCGAAGAGGGTGAGTGCTTCACAGAGGAGGACATCAAGAAAGCCGCCAAAGTGTGTGTGGTGGGAGCAACGATCGTCAAGGAACTCTTCGGCGAGAATACCGATCCCATCGGCAAGACCATCCGATTCAAGAGCATTCCCATGCGTATCATAGGCGTGCTGAAGGCGAAGGGCTATAACTCGTGGGGCATGGATCAGGACAACGTGATCATCGCACCTTATACGACGGTGATGAAGCGTATCGCTGCCCAGACCTATTTCTCGAGCATCGTCTGTTCCGCTGTTACTGAGGAACTCTCCGATGCCGCCATCGAGGAACTGACGCAGATCCTGCGTGACAACCATAAACTGAAGGAAGATGCCGACGACGACTTCACCATCCGTTCCCAGGCGGAGATGATGGAGACGATGTCAAGCACGATGGACACGGTGACCATCATCCTTGTGGTGGCTGCCGCTTTCTCGCTGCTCGTGGCCGGTATCGGTATCATGAACATCATGCTCGTCTCGGTGACGGAGCGTACCAAGGAGATCGGCCTTCGCATGGCAGTGGGAGCCACGGGACCTGTCATCTCCCTGCAGTTCCTCATCGAGTCGGTGCTCATATCGGTGACGGGAGGACTGATAGGTGTGCTCGTGGGAATAGGGGTCAGTTCATTCGCCTCGTCATTTGGCATGCCGTCGAGTGTGCCCGCATGGAGCATCTATGTGTCCTTCCTCGTCTGTGTGTTCATTGGCGTGCTCTTCGGCTATATCCCTGCCCAGAAGGCTGCCAACATGGATCCGATAGAGGCCATCAGGCATGAGTAGGTTTTTCGTCATGAATAAGCATCTGGCGGGCGTGTGTCACATGGCCCTCTGGGCGTTCCTCTTCCTGTCGCCGCTGACGTTCTGGAGAGGAACGGGCATCACGCTGGTACAATACCTGATGTACTGTATGCAACCGCTGATGCTTATGATTGTGTTTTACCTGAACTACCTGTATCTTGCGCCGAAGTTGTTTGTGAAGGGCAAACACCGTTACGACCTGCTCATCAACGTGGTGTTAGTCACTGTCCTCGGCATCGCCCTGCACTCCTGGTCGGAATATACTAACAGCATCTACATGGTGGAACAACGGCGACCAGACGTTCTCGACGACCTGGCACGTACGCTGCGCGATAGTCTCAATCTGGCAATTTTTGCAGCAGGTGCTACGGCCCTGGCCCTGGCACGCCGCTGGGTCACCGCTGACCAGAAACTGAAGGAGGCGGAGGCTGCACGCGCCCAGGCGGAATTCTATAACCTGCGCTCACAACTGAATCCCCATTTCCTGTTGAACACGCTGAACAATATCTATGCGCTGACGGCCATCGACCAGACACGGGCACAGGAGGCCATCCAGCAACTCTCAAGGCTGCTGCGCCACATGCTTTACGACAATCAGGAGGCGGAGGTACCCCTCAAGGACGAGATACAGTTTCTGGAGAACTACGTGAACCTGATGAAGATCCGTCTTCCGGCGAATGTGGAAGTGAAGTTCGACTGTCAGGTGTCTCGTCCAGATCTTCGTGTGGCCCCTCTCTTGGCCATCTCGCTGGTGGAGAACGCCTTCAAGCATGGCATCTCACCCACGGAGCCCAGTTTCGTGCATGTGTCAATATCTACTGACGATCATCAACTCGTCTGTATGATAGAGAATTCCAATCACCCCAAGACGGAGAAAGACCGCAGTGGCCATGGCATCGGCCTCCAGCAAGTACAGCAACGCCTTGACCTGTCGTATGCTGGGCACTATGAATGGGAGAAGGGGCCTTCGGAAGACGGCAAGAGTTACATCTCACGAATCACACTATATATTTAAGTATCACAATTGACAAACCAATAGGATTATGATTATCACTTGTGCGATTATCGATGACGAGCCTCTGGCAGCCGGACTGCTGGAGAGTTACGCCAAGAAGACCCCCTACCTGAGTCTGAGGGGAACTTATAACAGTGCCATCCAGGCTATGAAGGATCTGCGGGAGAATCCCGTCAAACTGCTCTTCCTGGATATCCAGATGCCGGAACTCAGCGGCATAGAGTTTTCAAAGATTCTGCCCAAGGAGACGAAGGTCATCTTCACCACGGCATTCCCACAGTATGCCGTCGAGGGCTACAAGGTCAGCGCGCTTGACTACCTGCTGAAGCCCATCTCCTACGACGACTTCCTGAAATCCACCGACAAGGCCCTGGAGTGGTTCTCTGTCTCGATGCGCCAGGATATCTATAAGCGTGACCGTTTCATGCTGGTCAAGAGCGACTACAAACTGCAGCGTATCGCCCTCGACGATATCCTTTACATCGAGGGTCTCAAGGACTATGTTCGCTTCTACCTGAAGAACGGCGAGAAGGTGATGTCGCTGATGAGCATGAAGAAACTCGACGAGTATCTGCCCAAGCCAGAGTTCATGCGTACTCATCGTTCCTTCATCGTCCACATGACAGAGGCACCGCTCATCGACCGTTTCCGCATTGTCTTCGGTGAGGTATATATCCCGATTTCCGAGAACTACAAGGAAGAAGTGCAGGCCTATTTCGACCAACATACCTTGGTGTAAAAAACGTTAAAAGCGGCGCATTATGTGCCGCTTTCACCTATTTTTATTAATTTTGCGCTCAGTTTATTAAGTTATTCATTTTAAATAATACAAGAGTTATGGTAAATTACAAGGATTTAGGTCTCGTGAATACCCGCGAGATGTTCAAGAGAGCAGTAGCCGGTGGCTATGCTATCCCCGCTTTCAACTTCAACACCATGGAGCAGATGCAGGCCATCGTTCAGGCTGCCGTTGAGACAAAGTCGCCCGTTATCATGCAGGTGTCAAAGGGTGCCCGTAACTATGCCAACGCTACGATCCTCCGTTACATGGCCGAGGGTGCTGTGGCATACGCCAAGGAGTTGGGTTGCGCTCATCCCGAGATCGTACTGCACCTCGACCACGGTGACAGTTTCGAACTCTGCAAGGACTGTATCGACATGGGCTTCTCTTCAGTGATGTACGACGGCAGTTCACTGCCTTACGAGGAGAATATCAGGATTTCGCGTCAGGTCGTGGAGTATGCTCACAAGTACGATGTGACCGTTGAGTGTGAACTCGGCGTGCTGGCTGGTGTTGAGGACGAAGTTGCCTCTGAGGTCAGTCACTACACCAAGCCCGAGGAGGTGATAGACTTCGCTACGCGCACTGGTTGCGACTCTCTGGCTATCTCTATCGGTACTTCTCACGGTGCTTACAAGTTCAAGCCCGAGCAGTGCACACGTGACCCGAAGACTGGTAAACTCGTTCCCCCGCCACTCGCATTCGACGTGCTGGCCGAGATCGAGAAGAAACTCCCCGGATTCCCCATCGTGCTCCACGGCTCTTCATCCGTTCCTCAGGACGAGGTCGATACCATCAACAAGTTCGGTGGCAACCTGCCCGATGCCGTTGGTATCCCCGAGGAGCAACTCCGCAAGGCTTCCAAGAGCGCTGTCTGCAAGATCAACATCGACTCCGACTCTCGTCTGGCCATGACCGCTGCTATCCGTCAGTATCTGGCTGAGCATCCCGATCACTTCGATCCTCGCCAGTATCTGAAGCCCGCCCGCGAGAACATGAAGAAGATGTACATCCACAAGATCGTGAATGTGCTCGGTTCTGACGGCAAACTCGCAGAGTAACTTATAGGGCTCTATAGATAAGATTTAGGACTCCCTTACGGATCGTAGGGGAGTCCTAAACGTTTCTGCAGGTGTCCGATATACCTATCTTATCACGACCTTCTTTCCGTTGTGGATGTAGAGCCCCTTCCTCGTGGGCTTGTCGATGCGCTGGCCGCCGAGGGTAAACCACTGGCCGTCACGGTTATTGGTTATTGTTTCACGGTTATTGTCCTTGATGCCCGTGGTTTCATCGTCGCTGCCGATGCTGCCGAAGACGACCGGCATGGACTCCGTCTCGAGTTCAGCCAGATGGCAGGTGCTAGGCATTCCTAGATTTCCTAGATATCCTAGGGTATCTAGGTCGCCTAGGACATCCGAGGTGT
>JAFRMM010000055.1 GCA_017430675.1 Prevotella sp. | reverse complement strand
GTGCGGTGTCATCGCCTTTGGACTGAAAGGCACACGCGAGACGGCCATCAAGTGGATGGACTCGCTCGAGATGATCAACATCGTGACGCACGTGGCCGATGCCCGTACCTGTGTGCTGCATCCCGCCTCGCATACCCACCGCCAACTCAGCGACGAGCAACTCCTTGAGGCTGGTGTCGCCCCTGACCTGATCCGCCTCTCCGTAGGCATCGAGGACGTGGAGGATATCCTTGACGACATCAAGCAGGCCCTGGCCAAGATCTGATTTCGAATCTGAGGTAAGAAAAAGAGAGCATGTCGTGGATGACATGCTCTCTCTCGTGGGCGCTGACGGATTCGAACCGCCGACCCTCTGCTTGTAAGGCAGATGCTCTAAACCAACTGAGCTAAGCGCCCTTTTTCTTAAGCGGGTGCAAAGGTACTACAATTAATTGATAATTGATAATTGATAATTGATAATTTACGTTCCATTGACACTTTTTAACCCTTGAAAGCCAGAAACACTGAGCAATTACCCAAACAGATGCTCGATATCCGTCTGAGGAAGGATCGAGAGGATGGCTTTACCATCGGGCGTATAGTTCACATTGGAGCAACTGAAGAGGTCATTGATCAGGTTCTCCATCTCGTCGTTGGTAAGGATCTGTCCGTAAGGGATGGCAGCACTGCGGGCCATACTAAGAGCCAGCCGTGAATGCAGGTCGGAGAGTTGGGTGTCCTGAGCAGCATCGGCCACCATCTGACGAAGCAGGCTGACAGGATCCAGACCGTCGAGACCAGCAGGCATGCCATTGACGGCAAAACTATTCCCTCCCAAACTACTGACGTCAAAGCCTATGCCCGCGAGATCTGGCAGAATCTTTTCCAGCACCACCGCATCGGAGGGAGCCAGTTGCACGGCCTCTGGGAAGAGGAGCCGTTGGGTGCTGGCAGAATGCTGGCGGAACTTTTCCATATACCGCTCATAGCGCACACGGACATCTGCACGATACTGGTCGATGATCATCAGACCCGACTTGACGGCGGTCATCAGGTAGCGCCCCTTGTACTGATAGTGGGAAGGTGACTTCTCGATGAGCGGGGTCGCAGGGACAGTACCCATGGTGTCAGCCTCTGGGAGATCAAACAGACTGCCGGATTCGTCGTGCTGGCTGGCAGTTGGGACCGCCCCTTCATAGAGTGTCGTCCACTCTTCAGGAACAGGGGGTTGTTTCCTGAAGGGGTTGTAGTCGGCATTATAGGAAGGCTGTGGGGGAGCCACCCGACGGGCAGGGTCGAAGACGGGGATATCCGGACTGCCCTGCATGTCGAAGTCGATGGCGGGCACCTCACAGAACTTCCCCACGGCATCGCGGACGGCAGCCAGGAGGATCTGCCAGATGGCCTGTTCGTTCTGGAACTTGATCTCCGTCTTCGTGGGATGGATATTCACGTCGATCTCCGAGGGCTCCACGTCGAAATACAGGAAATACGGCACCTGCATGCCCTCTGGCACCAGACGGTCGTAGGCGCTCTGCACAGCCTTATGGAAATAGGGATGACGCATAAATCGGCCATTGACGAAGAAATAGTCATGGCCACCCTTCTTCCGTGCCCCTTCTGGTTTGCCGACGAAGCCCGTAATGCTGCATAGGGCCGTATGCACCTCCACGGGCAACAGGTCCTGGCTGTACTGTTTGCCAAACACATCCATGATACGCTGACGCAGAGAACCCCGTTTGAGGTTAAGCAGTTCCGCCCCATTGTGATGGAGGGTGAAATGGACATCTGGATAGACGAGGACGATGCGCTCGAAGGCCGCCAGGATATTACTGAGTTCCGTGGCGTTCGACTTCAGGAACTTCCTGCGTGCAGGCACGTTGAAGAACAGATTCTCCACCTTGAAGTTACTACCCACAGGACAGGCGGCAGGTTCCTGGGATGTCACTCTGGAACCAGCAATCATCAGGTGTGTGCCAATCTCATCCTCCTCACGGCGCGTTAGGAGTTCCACCTGCGCCACCGCAGCGATAGAGGCAAGTGCCTCACCACGGAAGCCCATCGTGTGGAGGGCAAAGAGATCGTCGGCCTTGAGGATCTTGGAAGTAGCATGACGCTCAAACGACAGACGGGCATCGGTCTCGGACATACCCTTGCCATCGTCAATCACCTGGATGGAGGTACGGCCAGCATCCACCACGAGCACATGAATCGTCGTGGCTCCTGCATCGACGGCATTCTCCACCAGTTCCTTGATGACGGACGCAGGACGCTGGATTACCTCACCAGCAGCAATCTGATTGGCAACACTGTCAGGGAGAAGATGGATCACGTCTGTCATTTCTTACCTCGCCAGTTAAAGATGTCATAACGGTTCTGAGGACGGATATAGTCGTACCACACAAAGCCGCTGAGCCGCTTGCGGTCGTCAGGGATCTGGTTGAGCGGGTACATCGTGCCGCTGGTCTTCGGTGTCCACACGCTATCCAACTGGCGGTCTTTCAGGAACATCCGCAGTTCAGAAGTCTCCTGGTAGTTATAGATGATGGGGATGCTGTCGCCCTCCTCAAAATAATAGCCGATGAACACATTACCCTTGGCCTGTGCCTCACGGATATTACCATCAGTAAAATAGGCGAACATCTCCTTCGACGACACCTGATTATAACACGACGTGTCACTGCGCAACTGCTGGATAGAGAAACAGTTGTCGATGACATGGGCACGGTCGATGACGGAGTCACGCAGGAACACCTGCACCCGATCGCCCACCAGTTGCTGGTTGTTGTTCCAGATGATGGGATCATAGTACAAGGTCATGCAGGAGTCCAAGGAGTTATATACCAGGGAGTCGCACACGGCCTGCAGGTCGAAACGGTAGGCCCTCACCTTATGGAAGGCGTGGATCTTGCGATAGACGGAGTCAGTCTCGATGTTGAAGGTGACCACCTTGAACGTATCTGCGTGCATAAACAGGGAATCGCCCTGGGAATAGTCGATGGCCACGGCACTGTCCGTCGTCATAGCGTAGCCCGTATCTTCGTAATACTCACCGTAGTTGCCCGTGAGTTTGTTGCGGTTCAGGGAATCGACATAGACCACATTCTTGAAGGCCTGACTAAAGCCCATCTGACTGTCGTAATAGACGCTGTCGCCCACCATCATCTTCCCGCCATTGGAGAGCACGGAACGGTTCATCAGACGGGCACGTTCGAGTTTCGTGTCGTAATAGCCCTGCTCAGAGTAGATATGGCTCTCACCAGAGTAGATGTCGGAGGGACCTACGATATGGGCCACGGAGGTACGGGTATCGTAATAAAGGGTGTCCGTGGTCAGATAGAACTTCGGGCTCTGCATCTTCACGTCGTAGTTGAAGACTGACATCTTCGACTTCGTATTATACTCACCCCAGTCGGAGGTGAGTGTCGTATTCCCATCGACCATCTTACCACCCTCGAAGAAGTAAGCGTTATCGTAGAGACGGTCGAAGTCGAGACTATCCGTATAGAGGGTGGTCTTCTTATGCTTCAGCACGACATTGTAACGGGCACGTGCCATCTGCTCGTTGCCGTCATAGTAGGCATAGTCGCTGACGAGCGAGAGGGTATCGCCCTGATACATCTTCACGTTTCCAAAAGCCTCGAAGGAATTACTGGCCTCATAGAAATAGGCACTGTCGCAGTAGAGCCGTGCCCCCTGGTGGGTAAAGTGCACCTTACCGTTGAGGATCGTCGCATCGGGATTGATTTTCTCGTCGAAATGGAGCACGTCGGCATGCACGAGATAGATACGGGTATCCTGAACGGTCTTGCGAGCCGTGCGTTTCTTGGCAGGATGTTTCTTCTGGGCCCCGGCACCCGCCACGGCCAAGAGCAGCACGACCATCAGAAAATACACAACCTTTCTCATCTGATTTATTCATAGGATCGCCTAGGAGAACCTAGGATCGCCTAGGATAACCTAGGATTATTTTATCCAGCCCTCGTACTCAAACTTACAATCCTTGTAATCGTCATTCAGACGGGTATAGGTACTCTTGATCTTCTCTACCACCCACTGATGGATACGCTCGTTCTGACGCTTCTGGAGCACGACGTCCTTCAGCACCTGAAAGTCGTCCGTCACCGTAGCCTTATGGCCGGCAATGCGATTCTTCAGTTTGGCAATGACACAGACAGTCTTTCCCCGCTGGTTGATCATCTGGAAGGCTCGGGAGATTTCCCCCACCTCCAAGGTATCCACAGCCTTGGCGATCTCGGGGGGCAGGTCCTGCATACGGAACTTCGACGAGGTATAGCCCGTCTGCGCCATACTCGTGGACATCAGTCCCTTACTGTTACGTGTGTCCTTATCATCGGAGAGAGCGGTAGCATCATCGAACGAGAATTTCCCATCACGGATATCGTTGGCGATGGAATCCAAACGGAGGATGGCCTTCTCAATAGCGTCATCAGAGACGACAGGCTTACGGAGGATATGACGCACGTTCACCTTATCGCCACGCTTCTCTATCAGTTGGATGATGTGGAAGCCAAACTCAGACTCCACAATCTTTGACACCTTCTTGGGATCTGTCAGGTTAAAGGCGACCGTGGCAAAGGCGGGATCGAGGGTACCACGGCCCGTCAGTCCCAGTTCACCGCCACGACGGGCTGTGCCAGAATCCTCGGAATAGAGACGCGCCAGCGTCTGGAAAGTGGCCTCACCCTTGTTCACACGATCCGTATATTCACGCAACTCATCCTTCACGCGGTTAAGTTCCTCCAGTTCGATACGGGGGGTCTGCTGAATGATCTGCACCTCTACCTCCGTGGGAACAAAGGGAATACTGTCCTGCGGCATATCCTGGAAATAGCGGCGTACCTCCGCTGGCGTGACAGAGATATCCTCCACCAACTTACGCTTCATCTGCTGCACCATCTGACGGTCTTTCATCTCCTCGCGCAGATCATTACGGATCTGAGACAACGGCTGGTGCTTGTACTCCTCCAACCGTTCACGGGAGCCATCGACCATCTCCAGCCAGTAGTTGATCTGCTGTTCCACCTCCTGGGCGACATCGGCATCCGTCACCTCGATACTGTCGATGATGGCCTGATGCTTGAACAGTTTCTGGACGGCGATCTGCTCAGGAATCGTACAGTCGGGATCCCCACTCCACTTCACGCCTTCCATCGCCGCCTGCATACGCATCATCTCCACATCCGACTTCAGGATGGCCTCATCACCGACGACCCAGATCACCTCGTCGATGACTGTTCCGACAGACACGGAGTCTGTATCAGAAGGGCTAGGAAAACTAGGGAGGCTAGCCATTCTAGCCGCACCAGCAGCCACTCCCATCAAGGGAATCGCCAGAATTACGACTGGGATTATTTTCTGCAGAACTCTCATCAGTGTTGGTTTACAGTTTTCAATACGTCATGATTTATCTGTACGGAATAACGACGGCGCAGGTCAGCCACCCAATCCTGCTCAAGTTTCTCCTGATAATCAGCAATCACCTGAGAACGTACATCCGTATAGTCCTCAGGATACTTCTTCAGTTTCTTACCATAGACGGCATCGATGGGGTAATCGCTAGTTATACTAGCATCGCTAGCATCACTAGCAGGACTCGTCTTAAAGACCATGCGGTCGATGGTGGCGTTATCACCCTGCTTGAAGATACCCTTTTCCACGCGGATACGGATGACAGAGTCCGGATTGAAGGTCGTACGCAGGGCATCGGCCCACTGGTCGAAGGGCAGACGCTTGACACAGTCCTTGACAGCCTTCACGTCAGCCTTGTCTTTCACATGATAGGCAATACCCTTATAACGGGGTTCTGACCAGGCATAATCCTTCTTATGAGCCTTGAACCATGCACGCAGTCCGGCCTCATCCTTCGCAGCGCGGTCCCAGACCTGTCTGTTACTGATCTCATACAACAGCAGACCATCATGGTACTCCCGCATCAAGTACTTCATGTCCGGATCAGCAGCAGCCAGGGAATCGGCACGCAGATCCATCACCTGTTCCCTGGTGAGGGTGCCATTGGAGCCTTCCACCATCTGCCTCACGTTATGTTCGGCAATGGCATCACGGATACCCCGTTGTTCGAACGAACGGACAATCTGATCCTTTATCTCATCGAAGGGTTCTATCTGTTTCCGTGCCTTCATCAGAATGACATGATAGCCATCAGGCGCCAGAACAGGCTGACTATATTCACCTGGCTGCAATGCATAGGCAGCCTTCTCAAACTCAGGGTATGACTGTTCAGGTTGCATCCAACCGATCAGACCGCCGTGAGCGGCAGAACGGACATCATCAGACACGCGCTTGGCCAACTCTGCAAAGTCGGCGCCGCCCTTCAGGGCTTGATACACAGAGTCGGCACGCTGTTTGACGCGCTCCTGCTCCTCAGGTGTTGCCTGGGTGGAAAGTGAGAAGAAGATATGGGCGGGCTGTATCAGTCCGCGCGAACCGATAGCCTCCTTGGTACGATCATAGGCTAATTGGGCCTGTTCCAGCACTTCCGCATCCGTCACCAAAGTGGAGTGCACCTGCTGGTCACGATACAGGAGATACTCTTCCTTAAAGGACGAGAACGTGTCCAACCGCTCCTCCAAGGCAGCCGCCACCTTCATCTTATAGTTCGCATACAACTCAGCATATTCCTCGACAGTCTTCCTGTCAATCACGCCGTCGCCATTATTCTTATTATAGGAATACTCAAACTCTGAACGGGTCACAGGCACACCGTTCACAGTCATCACCACGGGATCAGACTGAGCCTTCGCCGTGAGTGCCGACAAACACAGGGCAGCAAACAAAAGATACTTTTTCATCTTCAATGATCAATGTTCAATAATTAATCTAGTCGTTGGGTCTTGAATAGTTTGGTGCCTCACTGGTGATGGTAATATCATGCGGATGACTCTCGTTGACACCGGCGTTGGTGATACGGGTAAACTTGGCCTCATGCAGTTTCTCGATCGTTGCAGCGCCACAGTAGCCCATGCCCGAGCGCAGACCGCCTACCATCTGATAGATCACTTCCTGAACCGTTCCCTTATAAGGCACACGTCCGGCGATACCCTCCGGCACAAGTTTCTTAGTCTCTTGTGTATCACCCTGGAAATAGCGGTCCTTCGAACCGTGCTTCTGTTCCATAGCCTCCAAGGAGCCCATACCGCGATAACTCTTGAACTTGCGGCCGTTATAGATAATCGTGTCACCAGGACTCTCTTCCGTACCAGCCACGAGTGAGCCGATCATCACGCAACTGCCACCGGCGGCGAGAGCCTTGACAATATCGCCCGAATAGCGCAGACCACCATCGGCAATCAGAGGAACGCCTGTTCCCTTCAAGGCACTATAGACATCATAGACGGCACTCAACTGGGGCACACCCACACCAGCCACAACACGGGTCGTACAGATGGAGCCCGGACCGATACCGACCTTCACAGAGTCGGCTCCGTTCTCCACGAGCATCTTGGCGGCTTCACCAGTAGCCACGTTACCTACGACGATATCTATGTTGGGGAATGATTTCTTGGCCTCCACAAGTTTCTCAATCACAGACTTCGAATGGCCGTGGGCCGTGTCGATGACGATGGCATCTGCTCCCGCATCCACCAGGGCCTGCATACGGTCGAGCGTATCATAGGTTACACCCACACCGGCTGCCACACGGAGACGGCCTTTCTCATCCTTACAGGCCATCGGCTTATCCTTGGCCTTGGTGATATCCTTATAGGTAATCAGTCCTATCAGACGATTGTCCTTATCCACCACAGGCAGTTTTTCGATTTTGTTTTCCTGCAGGATCTGGGCGGCAGCCGTCAGATCTGTCTGCTGGTGGGTCGTCACCAGATTGTCCTTCGACATGATTTCCTCCACAGGACGGTCCAACCGGCGCTCGAAGCGCAGGTCACGGTTGGTCACGATACCCACGAGACGCTTCTTGTCATCCACCACGGGGATACCGCCTATATGATACTCCGACATAATATCCAGGGCCTGTGCCACGGTCGATCCGAGGGGAATGGTCACGGGATCATAGATCATGCCATTTTCGGCACGCTTCACAATAGCCACCTGACGGGCTTGGTCCTCGATGGACATATTCTTATGGATCACACCGATGCCTCCCTCACGGGCGATGGCAATAGCCATCTGCGACTCCGTGACCGTATCCATGGCAGCCGTCACGAAGGGGACATTCAACTCAATGTTCCTGGAGAAACGGGTTTTCAACTCAACAGTCTTGGGAAGTACCTCAGAATAAGCCGGAATTAACAGGACGTCATCAAAAGTCAGGCCGTCCATTACGATTTTGTCTGCAATAAATGAAGCCATAAAACATACCTTTCTTTAAATATTGCGTGCAAAGGTACAAAAAAGATTGAACATTGAAGATTGAAGATTGAAGATTTTATAGAGCCTTGTTATTTTTTAACGTTCAATCCTCCATTTTCAATGTTCAATAAACTTTAGTTTGCCATTTCCGAAAGGAACTTGATGCGGACCAGCCGGATCTCATCCTCGGAGTATTCGTCGCCCAGTTCCTTCTGGGCTATGCTCAGTTTGTCTGTGTCAGAATCACAGAAATAGTCGTAGATATCATCCACATGGTCCTCGTCCATCACCTCGTCCAAGAAGTAGTCAATGTTCAGTTTTGTACCACTATAGACGATGGCCTCCACCTCGTCGAGCAGTTCATCAAAGTCAATGCCCTGGGCCGTGGCAATATCGTCAAGGGCTATCTGACGGTCGATGCTCTGGATGATCTTCACCTTCAGCATCGACTTCTTGGCCACTGTACGTACACGCATGTCAGCCTGACGCTCGATACCATTCTCCTCACAGTATTTCCTGATCAGATCAACAAACTCCTTGGCATACGGCTGCTTCACCTTACCCTCACCGACTCCCTGAATGTTCTTCAGTTCCTCCAGCGTCACGGGGTAGTCCGTGGCCATCTGCTCCAAAGACACGTCCTGGAAGATGACATACGGCGGACGCTCCATACGCTTCGACACCTTCTTGCGCAGGTCTCTGAGCATCCCGCTCAACGTCGGGTCAAGGGCACTGATGCCACCCTCATGCTCCACCGCCTCGTCATCCTCGGAGAACTCTGCATCCTTCACAATCATAAACGATTGGGGCGATTTCAGGAATTTCTTGCCAGCAGCAGTCACCTTCAGCAGACCGTAGTTCTCCACTTCTTTCTTCAGGTATCCAGCAATGAGCGCCTGACGGATCACAGGATTCCATATCTTCTCGTCATCATCTGCACCCGCTCCGAACATCTCCTGCTCTTCATGGTGGTGGGCCAGGATCTCATCCGTCTCCTTACCTGTGATGAAGTCAATGACATAGTCGGTACGGAAATTCTCCTTGATGGCAAGGATGGCATTGAGCGCGATGACCAACTGGTCACTGGCCTCAATCTTCGTCTTGGGATGCAGACAGTTGTCGCAGTTGCCGCAGTTGTCCTTGGGATATACCTCACCGAAATAGTGCAGCAGCATCTTCCTGCGGCATACGCTAGTCTCCGCATAGGCGGCCGTCTCCACCAACAACTGTCGTCCGATATCCTGTTCGGCTACGGGTTTGCCTTCCATGAACTTGTCGAGTTTCTGCAGATCCTTGTTGGAATAGAAGGCGATACACAGTCCCTCACCGCCGTCACGACCTGCACGGCCAGTCTCCTGATAATAGCCTTCCAGCGACTTCGGAATGTCGTAATGGATCACGAAGCGCACATCGGGCTTATCGATGCCCATACCGAAGGCAATGGTAGCCACGATGACGTCGATATCTTCCATCAGGAAGGCATCCTGCGTCTGGGTACGGGTAGCGGAATCCAGACCAGCATGGTAGGCTGCAGCCTTGATATCGTTGGCTTGCAAGACGGCAGCCAGTTCCTCCACCTTCTTCCTCGACAGACAATAGATAATACCACTCTTCGAAGGGTGCTGTTTGATGAACTTGATGATATCCTTATCCACGTCCTTGGTCTTGGGACGTACCTCATAATAGAGGTTCGGACGGTTAAACGAACTCTTGAATTCCGCGGCATCCACGATGCCTAGGTTTTTCTTGATATCGGTGCGCACCTTGTCTGTAGCCGTAGCCGTCAGGGCAATAATGGGTGCCTTCCCGATCTCGTTGACGATGGGCCGGATACGACGGTACTCCGGACGGAAGTCATGTCCCCACTCGGAGATACAATGGGCCTCATCAACAGCATAGAACGATATCTTCACGGATTTCAGGAACTCCACATTATCCTCCTTCGTCAGTGATTCCGGGGCGACATACAGCAGTTTCGTATGTCCTGCCAGGATATCGGCCTTCACCTGGTCAATGGCGGCCTTGTTCAGCGACGAGTTCAAGTAGTGGGCCGTCCCCTCCTGTTCACTGAGGTTGGAGATGACATCCACCTGGTTTTTCATCAGCGCAATCAACGGGGAGATGACGATAGCCGTCCCCTCCATCAGCAACGAGGGCAACTGATAGCACAGGGACTTGCCGCCACCTGTCGGCATCAGCACGAAGGTGTCGTTGCCGTCCAACAGGTTGCGGATGATCCGTTCCTGATCGCCTTTGAACTTGTCAAATCCAAAGTATTTCTTGAGGGCTTCATTCAGATTCTTCTTTTCGCTCATATATTTTAGTTATTAGGCTTCATATTGTTGCAAATGGGACTTGTCCAACTGCTGACGGACATAGTCGGCGGTCACTTCAAATTTCCTGACTTTCTTCGAGGGCATGTCGAACATGGAATCCATCATGACATTCTCGACAATCGAGCGCAGTCCGCGGGCGCCCAACTTGAACTCCACCGCCTTATCGACCATCACGTCCAAGGCCTCCTGGGTGAACGTCAGTTCCACGCCATCCATTTCAAACAGTTTCTGATACTGTTTTACAATGGCATTCTTCGGCTCCGTCAGGATACGCTCCAAGGCGGCCCTGTCGAGCGGGTTCAGATAGGTCAGCACAGGCAGACGACCAATAATCTCGGGAATCAGTCCGAACGACTTCAGATCCTGTGGCTGGATATACTGCATCATGTCCTTCTTGTCAATTTTCCTGACGTTCTGCACGGAGTTGTATCCCACTACATGGGTATTCAGGCGCTGGGCAATCTTCCGTTCGATGCCGTCGAAGGCACCACCGCAGACAAATAGGATATTCCGCGTATCCACATGAATATACTCCTGGTCCGGATGCTTGCGGCCTCCCTTGGGCGGCACGTTCACCGTCGTACCCTCCAACAGTTTCAGCAGTCCCTGCTGCACGCCCTCACCGCTCACATCACGGGTGATGGAGGGGTTGTCACTCTTGCGGGCTATCTTGTCGATCTCGTCGATGAAGACGATACCCCGCTGCGTGGCTTCCACATTATAGTCAGCCACCTGCAGCAGTCGGGTGAGGATGCTCTCCACGTCTTCTCCCACATAGCCGGCCTCCGTGAACACCGTCGCATCGACGATGGTAAACGGCACATCGAGCAACTTGGCGATCGTACGGGCCATCAGTGTCTTACCCGTTCCCGTGGAGCCTACCATGATGACATTGCTCTTCTCAATCTCCACCCCGTCGTCACCGACGGACTGCTGCAGACGTTTATAGTGGTTATAGACCGCCACGGAGAGATAGCGCTTCGCCTCATCCTGGCCGATCACGTACTGGTCGAGATAGGCCTTGATCTCCATGGGCTTGGGCACCTTCTTCTGCTGGTATTGATCGTTGGCAGGCTTCTTCTGGTCGTCAGTCAGGTTCTCCTGCACGATCCTGTAGGCTTGCTCGGCACAGTTCTCACAGATATAGCCGTTGAGTCCTGTGATCAGCAGTTTCACCTCCCGCTCACCCCTTCCGCAGAAACAGCACTCTTTCTTCATTTTCACTTCTCGCTCCTCACTTCTTCCGCGTCAGTACTTCGTCGATCATACCATACTCCTTAGCCTCCTCAGCCGTCATCCAGTAGTTACGGTCGGAGTCGGCATACACTTTCTCATACGGGGTATGGGAATGGTCGGAGATGATGGTGTAGAGTTCCTTCTTGAACTTCAGGATCTCCTTGGCCTCGATCTCGATATCGGAGGCCTGTCCCTGCACACCACCCAACGGCTGGTGGATCATCACACGGCTGTGGGGCAGTGCCGAGCGCTTGCCCTCCGTACCTGCCACGAGCAGCACGGCACCCATCGAGGCGGCCATGCCCGTGCAGATCGTCGCCACATCACTGGAGATGAACTGCATCGTGTCGTAGATGCCCAGTCCGGCAGTCACGCTGCCGCCAGGCGAGTTGATATAGATGGAGATGTCCTTGCCGCTATCGACGGAGTCCAGATAGAGCAACTGCGCCTGAAGCGTATTGGCCGTATAGTCGTCTATCTGCGTGCCGAGGAAGATGATGCGATCCATCATCAGGCGCGAGAAGACATCCATCTGCGTCACGTTCAACTGACGCTCTTCGAGGATATACGGATTCAGATACTGTGCCTGCGCCTTCATCACGTCGTCGAGCGTCAGACCGTCCATTCCTAAATGCTGGGTAGCATATTTCCTAAAGTCATTTTTCATATCTTTCTACCTTTCTTTTTAGAACAAGAAAAGAGGTCATCGACCTTTTTATCTTGTGATTGGGACACAAAGATAATCAAAAAAGTCGATAACCTCTCTAAATTAGGGGTTATTTTTTCCTAAAAATCCTTATTTTTCTTGCATCATCTTGTTAAAGTCGGCCAAAGTCACTTCTTTTTGCGTCAGTTTAACCACATTTTTGAGTGTTTCAGTCAACTTCATGTCGATGGCGCGGTCCACATAGTTCTCTATGTTCTCACGCTTCTTCAACTGCTCAGCAGCATAGTTCTCCAGCACGTCGTCGGGCACATTGCTCATGCCATACTGGGCAAACTGGGCGCGGATGGCCTCCTTGGCG
>JAFRMM010000054.1 GCA_017430675.1 Prevotella sp. | reverse complement strand
GGTCGAGCCCATGATCTTACGGATGCCTATCTCCTTCTGGCGCTGACGGATGAAGAAGAGTGACATGCCGACATAGCCCATCACAGAGATGATAATAGCAATAAGCGTGAAGAGCGTGATAATCTTCAGCGTGTTCTGCTGGTCTTCAAAGGTTTCGGCGATCCCTTCTTCCAGACTACTGACGTACCACTCCATTTCTTCCTCTGGGACATCCAGACCTCTCATCATCTCAACGAAAGCGGTCTTTGCTTGCTTATCACCATTTGTCTTGACGAGGAAGTTGGGATATTCCATATGCTCCTGCAACCGAATGGCAAAAGGCTCTACTCCTTGTAACACATTAATGCGATGGAAATCCTTGATAATACCGCTAACAGGCGCCATCTCGTCTTTGCCCCAAACCATCTCGCGGTCTTCATCCTTCAACTCCAACCTGCGCTTGGCATCCTCGTTCAGATAGTAGCCATTGCTGGTGTTGCCATAGTCTTTAAGAATGTCAAGGCCGTAAAGGCTGAAAGCCGTCGAGTCCAAATCTGTCAGAAACAGGGTTGTCAGTTTGTCGCCGTTCGTGATACTTCTTATGCTACTGCTATAGGTGACAAAGGTCGTTCCGCGATACTCACCGATGCGCTCTACAAAGGGCATCTTCTCCAACTGACTTCTGACCGTCTGACTCTTCCCCTCTGGCGTATTCACATAATAGAGCCGTTCTGTATTGAAGCCTAAGGGAGCGTGAATGAGATGGTTCAATTGTAGCCAGATGACAAGGGCTGCTGTGAGCATCGTCACCGTTACGACATTCTGCACAATGATGAACAGCCGACCCATCACCATCTTGGAGTGGTAGCGGAAGTTGCCCTTCACGATGTCGATGGGCTGGAAACGGGAAATCTGATATGATGGCATGGTGCCTGAGATAATGCCCACAAGCAGGATAAAACCGAGGCAGACGCTCACGTTGCCGATGTTGATGTCGTTCATCAATGCAATCTTTCCCTTGAACAACTCTGCAGCATCATCTTGAAAGCAGAGTGCCAAAGCAAAGCCTATGAGGAAGGCGACGGCCATCATCAGCGTTGATTCAGCAATCAACCTCAGTGATATCTGGTGCTGACTACTCCCGAACAGCCTACGCGTAGCCATCTCTTTGGCGCGGAAGCCTGTATTGGCAACAGTCAGATTGACATAGTTGCTGACGGCAAAGAAGAGGATGGCCAGCACGGCTGCCAACAGAATATGGAGTCGTGTCTTATCACCCTTCTGCATACCGCAGCCGTTGTTCTGCGGTGCAAACATAATGCCTGTCAGTGGTGTTGCAAAGAACTCTTGATTGTCCATGTGCGTCCACATATAGTTCTTGGCCAGATGGTCTTCTATCACTTTTTTCTTGGCATCAAGTGTCATGCCTGGACGCAACATGAGAAATGCTTTGCAGGCACCTGTACTACTATATGCGAAAGAACGGGGCCTAAGCGTATAGCCCATCACCTGCGGGAAACGCTCTATGCTTGCAATGAGTTGCGTCTCATTGGGCAGCACCGTACGGTCGAAATCCTTCACGATGCCGCTGACGGTATAGACCAGCGTCGAGTCATACGGATCTTCATGGTTCATGAAGACAGAGCGCTTGCCAACAATCTGCAACGACTCGCCGATGGGATCTTTCTCGCCAAAGAGCCGCTGAGCCAGTCTTTCGGTGATGACGCACTTGTCCGGTGCATTGAGGGCTGTTCGTTTGTTTCCCTTCGTTAATTCAAAATCGAAGAAGTTGAAGAAGGTTGAGTCTGCCAGCATAATGATGCCATTCTCCTTATCTCCTTCCTTCACTTCTCGCTGACCGTACTTGATTCGTCCGTTCTGACTTATCACGCAACAGGTCTGTTCTACTTCTGGACACATCTCTTTAATCTCCTGTGCAGCCTGTGGCCACATAAAGAAGTCTTCGCCACTACCTGTCAGATAGATGCGGTCGGCATTCTTGTGCCACGAATCGATGCTGTACTGCCGCCACGTATAATCGCCCATCAGAATGATGAACATCAGCGACACCACCAGGCCCGCTATATTAATAAAGGTATAGACCTTGTTGCGCGAAAGGAATTTGAAATAACTCTTCATCATTTACAATTTGACGATTTACGATTTGTGATGCAAAGTTACGCCAATAAAACGAATCCGCCAAGGGTTTCGGCCTCGGCGGATACAGATTGTCTAAAAATTAGACACCTCAGCGTATGATTTTTAGACAGTATCTACCATTGTAAGTGGCGGAAGTTGACGATACCGTTATCTGTCTGTGGATTCTCCTGTGTGCCGTCATAAACCACAGTGGTCTTCAGCAGTCGCTCTTTCAGCAGAGGGCGCAGATAGTTCAGATTGGCAAAGAAGTCGAGGTTCCAGGTCTGGGCTGACTTGATCTCGTAGGCCTCCACGAGGTTGGGGGGCAGGATGCGCAGCACGTCAACCTCGCGCTGGCTCTTGTCACGGTAGAAGAACAACTGCTGCATGTTGTCACCACGATTAAGGGCCGACTTCATCATGTCGTTGATAACCATGTTCTCGAATAGCGGGCCGCGTAGCGGGTGTACGTCCATCTGCTGCTCACTAGTGATGCCCAAAAGGAAGGCCGCCATGCCCGTGTCGTAGAAATAGAGTTTTGGCGTTTTTGTCAGCCGCTTGCCGATGTTGGTGTAATAGGGATGCAACAGATAGACCACGTAGGAGGCGGCAAGGATACTGAGCCAGTGCTTGATGGTTGGCACACTGACCCCCACCTCGTTGGATACCGCCGAGGCGTTGAACTCCTGTCCCACACGGCTGGCACACAGGCGAATGAATGTCTGGAAAGCCTGTAGGTCTTTCACATTGATGAGTGTGCGCACGTCGCGCTCAATGTATGTGGTGTAGTAACTGGCCATGAGTTGCTGACGGGCGGCCTCATTGTCTGCCGTCCACACAGCAGGAAAACCGCCAAAGAGCAGTATCTTTGAGGTTGTGGCCTGTCTGCTGTGACTCATAATCTCGTTAGTGCTCAGTGGCAACAGCGAGAACACGGCGGTGCGGCCGGCCATCGACTGCGTGATCTTCTCCATTAGGGCAAAGTTGCTACTGCCCGTCACAATGTAGTGGTGCTGGTCGGTGCCTTGGAAGCGGTCCTCATCAACTATCACCTGTATGTATGAGAATATGGTGGGAAAGTGATGAGCCTCATCAATGATGACACCCTTGGGATAACGGTTGAAGAAAGCCTTGGGGTCGGCTTGTACCTCAGCCAGCGTATCAGCATCCTCCAGACTGACGTAAGGCAGGTCGGGAAACTGCTCACGGCACAGCGTGGTCTTACCTGACTGGCGCGGTCCTGTCAGCGTAATAACAGGCAAAATACTGAATACGTCAGAAATGGAATACGCTAACGTTCTGTCTATTAACTGCTTGCTCATGCGCTGGACAAATTTAAAGTTGGACTTAAAATTTGGCCAAAGGTACGACTTTTCCCGCTAACCTCCAAACATTTCGGGCGAAATCTATCTTTTTTGATTAGATTTCGCCCGAAATGCCTCATGATGACGATTTTTATTCTGTCTTTATACTTTCTACAGGATTGGTACGGACGGCTTTGATAATCTGGAAGCCGACGGAAAGGACGGCCACAAGGAGGGCGAAGGCGCAGGTGGCGATGAATATCCAGGGCGAGAGCGTGATGCGATAACTGAAATTGGTGAGCCAGTCGCGCATGATGTACCAAGAGAGAGGCACAGCAATAACAAACGACAATAGCAACGGTGAACAGAAGATTCGCAGCATCAGTAGCATCACCTCGCCCGAGGTCGAGCCCATGATCTTACGGATGCCTATCTCCTTCTGGCGCTGACGGATGAAGAAGAGTGACATGCCGACATAGCCCATCACAGAGATGATAATAGCAATAAGCGTGAAGAGCGTGATAATCTTCAGCGTGTTC